>CAMYMY010000427.1 GCA_947259625.1 uncultured Kiloniellales bacterium
GGCTGCTCAAGGCGAGGTGCTCCTGCAGCGGCACGATGTAGACGCAGCCTTTCTCGAGCACCGCGCCGTCGCGCAGGTCGATTTCGTGCATGCCGAAGGCGTCGATCTTGTCGCGCACCGTCGCGCGCGGGCCGGGAAGGAAGCTGGCGTTGACCCGATAGGCGGTCGCGCCGAGCCGCAGATCCAGGCTGGACGGCTGGACCTGCTCCTCCGCGATTCCCGAGGAGGCCTGGATTTCGCGGCTGCGAACCAGCTCGCGGATGGCCTGGGACGGCAGAATACCCGTGCCGTGCCGCGGCCCGGCCGGGGCCTCCGGCGTGGCGGGAAACAGCGCGTGGGGCTGTTCGCTCATGGCTCCTCGACCCTGGAAGCGGCTGGGCGGCGATCCGGCCGAACTACGATTTTCGCCTTGGCCGAGGTCAGCCGCTCCGCCAAACCCGCCTTGCCGGCACAAGACATCATCCACTAGCAGAAATATCGTTTCAATACAATGCGATAGGCAGCTCGTTCTTATGCACGGATTTCCAGTTCGATCCACTAGTTTGTCCACAAGGCAAACTGTTCCGCACGCTCGAATTCCGGGTTTATCCCCGTTTTCCACAGGGAATACCGCGATCGCCCCGCGCCTGGTCGCCGAACAGACCTCCTGGGTCGGAGCCAAGTTCGCATCCCCTGAGGGCGATTCGGCAGGGTTCCAGGCGGCGGTTGAATATAGAGTCAAGAGTGTCTATAATATTCGGCACAACTTGGTTTGAGGGGAGTTTTACTAACCTTATCTATCATCCCTCTATAGTTGCACTAAGATAATTAAAACAATCGTGACGTTTTGGCTCCCATGAACTAGGTGAAATCTTAAGGGCAACGACTTCTCCGGTGACCCAGGGCGTATTCCACCTCGACGACCGCCTGGCCGGCGACGGACACAGGCTGACCCGCTGGGCCTTGTCCAGCGTGCTCTTGATGGACGACGCCAATTACCCCTGGCTGATCCTGGTGCCCGAGCGTGCGGGCTTGCACGAATTTCACGATCTGGCGCCGGGGGACCTCATGGCCATGAGCGACGAGATCGCCCGCGCTTCGCGCGCTCTGCAAGGGTTGTTCAGACCGGACAAGATCAACGTTGCGGCGCTCGGCAACCAAGTACAGCAGTTCCATGTCCACGTGGTCGCCCGTTTCGCCGGCGACCCGGCTTGGCCGGGGCCGGTCTGGGGCGCACAACCACGCAAGCCCTATGGCACCGAGGCCCTAGCGGAGCGGGCGGCGGCCCTGAAGGCGACCTTCGCCGCCTGCTAGGGCTTCGCGACCATCAGGTAGAAGACGACCAGCAGGGCGGTGAAGGCCGGCCAGCCGAGCGTGAACCAGATGGACATATAACGTCGGTACCGTGGGTCCAGCGCCTCCCCCTGAGCCAGAGCTGTCGCGGCCATGTCGCGTAGGCGGATCTGCAGCCACACGACCAGCAGCCAGCAGATCCCGGCCAGAACGTAAAGGCCGTAGGTCCAGAGCAGCCAGGGCTCGGCCAGTGAGATATCTAGGTACCAAGCCAGCCACAGGCCCGAGAGCGGCTGGAAGACGATCGCCGGCAGGGTGAAGAGCCAGTCGGCGATCACCACGTTGCGCGCCGCGAAGGCGATGGCGGCAAGGTCGCGCGACCGGTCGGCGCGCCACAGGTAGAACGCACTGCCCAGACCCGTGCCGAACAGCAGCGTCGCCGAGAGAATGTGTAGAGTCTTGACCAGGGCGTAAGCGCTCACCGTTCCTCCTCGTCATCGCCTTTCAGCCACTAACAAACGAGGCGGGCACACGCCCACCTCGACGACAACATCTCAGTTGCTGGCGGAGTATACCAGGCGCCTAGGTCGAGCGACCCAGCCGATGACCGCTCTCGCCACGGTGCGCGGCCCGATCAGCGAGCAGCGAGCACGCGTTCGACGACCTGAGCGACGATGACGTCGACCGGTACCGATTCGGTCGTGCCGCTTGCCCGTTCGGTCAGCTCGACCTCCCCGGCCGCCAGACCACGAGGGCCGACGGTGATGCGCAGCGGGATTCCAATGAGCTCGGCATCGTTGAACTTCACTCCCGGCCGCTCGGAACGATCGTCGAGGATCACGTCGATGCCTGCCGTTCCCAGCGCCAGGTAGATCTCCTCGGCGGCGCCTTCGTTCCCCTTGTCGTAGGGGTCGTACATCGCTACGTAGGGAGTTAGTCCCATGGTCAAAGAGGTCTGGACCATGTTGGAGCCGATGGCCCCTGCCGAGCCGAGAATGGCGAGCTTGTCTTCGGTTAGATATGTCATGTGATCTCCTTCTGGTGTGCTTGAAAGTACGTCTCCCTCTTACAAGAGCATTCTAGTTGAGTGAACGACCCGATGGATCCCATAGAATCAGAGAATTCTCAGCGGAGACTCGAGCCCAACCAGAGTCCATTGGAAATACGTGCTGACAGGAGCTTGGATAATGAGAGCGACGAAGACTATCGGAGTGTTGCTGGCACTTTTTCATTGTGCGTCGATGGCGATATCCGATGTCGAGGTGACCTACGACGAGTCGGTGAATTTCGCCTACCTTCGAAAATTTGCCTGGACCGAGGGGACACGGTCGGAGGACGAATCACTTCAGAGGCGAATCGAGGCAGCCATTCAACGGGAGCTGATCGTCAAAGGATTCCGCAAAGATGAAGGAGACCCCGACTTTCTCATCGCCACGCATTTCGAAGGTGATTCCGTAATCGTCGAGATGGTCGATCTGGAATCGCAGGAGCCGTTTTGGCGGGGCGTCGGAACAGGCGCAGTTCCTAAGAAAGAGAAGAAGCTCGAGTACAAAATCAACAAGGCTACGGCGAAGATGTTCAAGAAGTTCCCGCCAAAGTCGAAGTAGACTCTTAGTTCATAAGCAGTAGCAATGTAGGGCAGGCAAGGGTACCTGCTAAGTCCTTTGAACAGGAACTCTCGTTTTTCGATTGTTTTTGGAGCCGTCTGGCTCGTGGCGGGGTCTGTCTTGGCAACGGTGGTCGAGGCCGCGGATGACTGCCGAGTTCCTTCGCATCTGGCGGCCTCTCGACCGGACTCGCAGAGCGGGCCGACTGAGGTTTCTGTCGGTAGTTATCTGATCGATCTGAGAAACGTCGACGATTCTAAGCAGTCTTTCGAAGCAGACATTTTTTATGTGTTGACTTGGAAGGACCCACGGCTGGTTTCGCAGCAATTGCCGACCTCGCTTACCGGATGCACGCTAGCCCTGAGCAGCATCTGGAGTCCGCTACCGGAGTTGGTCAACGAACGCAACGTGCGCCG
>CAMYMY010000428.1 GCA_947259625.1 uncultured Kiloniellales bacterium
TGCAGCTGGTTCTCGTCGCGCATCGGCGCGGTGCAGCCCTCGAGGTAGCTCACGTAGGAGCCCTTGTCGGCGATGATCAGGGTGCGTTCGAACTGCCCGGTGTTGGCGGCGTTGATCCGGAAGTAGGTCGACAGCTCCATCGGGCAGCGCACGCCCGGCGGCACGTAGACGAAGGAGCCGTCGGTGAAGACCGCGGAATTGAGCGTGGCGTGCTTGTTGTCGGCGTAGGGGACCACGCTGCCCATGTACTTGCGCACCAGCTCCGGATGGTTCTGCACGGCGTCGGAGAACGAGCAGAAGATGACGCCGACCTCCTCGAGCTTGTGCTTGAAGGTGGTGGCGACCGAGACGCTGTCGAAGACCGCGTCGACCGCGACGCCGGCCAGCAATTCCTGCTCCTTCAAGGGGATGCCGAGCTTCTCGTAGGTGCGCAGCAGCTCGGGATCGACCTCGTCCAGGCTTTTCGGCCCTTCGGCCGACTTGGGCGCCGAGTAGTAGTAGGCGTCCTGATAGTCGATCGGCGGAAAGGCGACCTTGGCCCACTGGGGCTCGGGCATGGTCAGCCAATGCCGGTACGCCTTGAGCCGCCAGTCGAGCAGCCACTCGGGCTCGTCCTTCTTGGCCGAGATGAAGCGGACGATGTCCTCGCTCAGCCCCTTGGGCGCGGTGTCCGCCTCGACATCGGTCACGAAGCCGTACTTGTACCTCTGGTCCGTTACGTCGTGGACTTGCTGGACCGTCTCGACAGTGGCCGCCATGCACGCTTCTCCTGATGAGATACTATCTCAAGTGAACGATTTAACTAATTGTTACAACGCAATTTATCGTCATCCTACACGGCTCTGGGTTCACGTTCGGGCAGATCGCCGAAGGTCACGAAAGTCAGCGCCATGTCCGCCAGGGTGACACCGGAAAGGGCTTGCCGGATCGCCCTGTTCACCTTGTCCCAATTGCCGCGCATGGGGCAGAGGGTCTCGGACTCGCAGCTGCCGACGCTGCCGTCGACGCAGGCGGTCAGCGCGATCGGGCCCTCGAGCGCCTGGATGATCTCGGCGACCGTGATCTCCCCGGCGGGCTTGCTGAGCGCATAGCCGCCCGCCGCACCGCGGTGCGAGGCCACCAGGTTCTCGCGCGCCAGCGCGTTCAACAACTTGGCGACGGTCGGCAGCGGCACCCCGGTATCCTGGGAGATTTGCGGCGCCGTGCGGACCTTGTCGCCACGCAGCGACATCTGGGCCATGACGACGACGGCATAGTCGGTGAGCCGGTTCAGGCGAAACATCAAGAGCACCCAATCCATACTGATTTGGTATAGATTGGTAGATATCCAATTATTCCCGGAAATCAAGCCCTTTTCTGAAGATATTCTCGAAGTCGCCCTATGGCAGCATGGGCCGGCGGTCTGACCTCGGGCGGCGGTCCGGATATCGGCGGAACGGCGGCCTCTCTTATTCGTGTTCGGTCGTGTTTTGCGCCGGCCTCGCTATCGGCCCACCTGATTCGAAACCGGGACAACCATCGTGGGGACATTCGCCAATGACCGCCAATCGTCGCATCGTTTTTTTGATTGGGCTGCTTCTGGCCGGGTCTCCGGCCGGCGCCTTGGCCGCGGGCAACACGGCGAACGGCGAGAAGCTGTTCAAGAAATGCGCCGCCTGCCACAGCGTGGCGCCGGGCAAGAAGAAAGTCGGCCCGAGCCTGCACGGCGTTCTCGGCAGGACCGCGGGCAGCGCCGAGGGCTATCGCTATTCCAAGGCCATGACGGCCTACGGGCGGTCGGGCATCGTCTGGGACGCGGAGACGCTGGACGTCTATCTCGAGGCGCCGCGCAAGGTCGTGAAGGGCACCAAGATGAGCTTCCCCGGTTTCAAGAAAGCCCAGGACCGGGCCGACGTGATCGCCTTTCTAAAGCAGTATTCCGAGTGACCTGGACCGGGACAGGCCTTCGTCGCGCACCCTCACGCTCTCAAGGGCTTGTGATTGCATGTGACGCATCGGGCCGCGCCATTGGGTGCATAGTCATCGGTGCGGCGCGGCGTCTTGCGCGTTTCGCGGCCGACGCGCCGGCCGCCATGGGTCTCTCCGAGCGATGCAGAGAGGAGGTCTGAAGCGTGCTGCCCCGCCGTCGAGGTCGATGGGATTTTCCGGGCTTGTTGCGGACGCTGGGGCTGGCCGCCTGCGCCGGTTTGGTCGTTTCGGCTTCGGACGGTGGCCGCCGGGCAGCGGCTCAGGAACCTGTGCTTCCCGAGGAATTCGAAAAGCCGAAGCGCCACTTCAAGATCGACCGGCCGGCCGACCTGTCGGGCCCGGCGGCGCTGACCGTCTACATGCGGGTGATCGACGATATGACGGCGGGCTATCGCCTCTCCGGCGACAGGAGCACCGGCGCCTATCGAACCTGGCGCCGGTACAACGAGACACCCTACCGCTCTGCGACGCACGGCCAACGCTTCGTAAACAACTATGCCAATACCCTGGCCAAGGCCTATGGCCGATACGAGAACGCCGGCGACCTGCCGAAGGGCGCCGTCCTGGCCAAGGACAGCTTCGCGGTCACGGCGCGCGGCGACGTCTTTTCCGGCCCACTGTTCCTAATGGAAAAGATGCCGGCCGGCTTCAGCCCGAAGAGCCGGGACTGGCGCTATACCATGATCATGCCCGACGGCAGCCTGTTCGGCATGACCAAGGGCGACGGGTCCGGGCGGGTCGAGTTCTGCATCACCTGTCACGAGTCCGCCGGGGCGGAAAATGACCATCTGTTCTTCGTGCCCGAGGAGCACAGGGTGCGGATACAAAGCCTCCAGCCCCAGGACGAATGAGGGGCCAGGTGATGCAACGCAACGGGCGAGCGACGCGGTTCCCGGCCTCGAGGACCCTCACATGATTGTGAGCGTCTTTGACTCGCCGGAGCCCGCGCAATCGCTAGGTTATGACGGCCATTGCAAAACAATGAGAAACACCTCGTTCCGGTTCGAGGCCTTTTGGGAGACGACTTATGCATTCGAGTAAGAGCAGACTTCTTTCGACCACGGTGATGCCGCTGATGGTCTTGGCCGGCGTGGCCGTCGGAGACGCCGTGGTCGGCGGGCACTTCGCGGCGCCCCCGGCGCGCGCGGCTTGTAACCCCTGCAATCCCTGCGCGGCGGCCAAGCCTAATCCCTGCGCGGCGGCCAAGCCTAATCCCTGCGCGGCGGCCAAGCCTAATCCCTGCGCGGCGGCCAAGCCCAATCCCTGCGCGGCGGCCAATTGCAATCCCTGCGCGGCGGCCAAGTGCAATCCCTGCAATCCCTGT
>CAMYMY010000429.1 GCA_947259625.1 uncultured Kiloniellales bacterium
CGACGCCGAGATCAAGTACTCCACGGTGCAGAACTGGTATCCGGGCGACGAGAACGGCGTCGGCGGCATCTACAACTTCGTCACCAAGCGCGGCGCCTGCCGGGGCCGCAACTCCAAGATCTCCTGGACCCAGGTCGAGACCGGATCGGCGATCACCTGGAAGTACCCGAGCTGCATCCTGCAGGGCGACAACTCGGTCGGCGAGTTCTACTCGATCGCGATTACCAACAACCGCCAGCAGGCCGACACCGGGACCAAGATGATCCACCTGGGCCGCAACACGCGCTCGCGCATCATCGCCAAGGGCATCTCGGCCGGGCACTCGCAGAGCACCTACCGGGGCCTGGTCAAGATGTCGCCCAAGGCCGCGGGCGCACGCAACCATACCCAGTGCGATTCGCTGTTGATCGGCGACCAGTGCGGCGCCCATACCGTGCCCTACATCGAGAGCCGCAACCGCAGCGCCAAGGTGGAGCACGAGGCGACGACCTCGAAGATCAGCGAAGACCAGCTGTTCTACTGCCGCCAGCGCGGCATCCCCGAGGAGGACGCCGTCGCCCTGGTCGTGAACGGCTTCTGCCGCGAGGTCCTGCAGCAGCTGCCCATGGAGTTCGCCGTCGAGGCGCAGAAGCTGGTCGGCATCAGCCTCGAGGGCAGCGTCGGGTGAGGCATGCTTGTAGGAAAGCGGAGCGATGACGGCCGAAGAGACGATCACGCTGTACCGGCCGACCGGGACGAACGAGTTGGCGCTGATCCGCGAGTCCGGCTTCACGGCCTTTCCGCCGCGCCTGCCCGAACAGCCGGTCTTCTACCCGGTGACCAACGAGGCCTACGCGGCGCAGATCGCCCGCGACTGGAACACGAGATACGGCTCGCGCGTCGGTTACGTGACGCGTTTCGAAGTGAAGGCCGATTACCTGGCCAAGTTCGACAAGCGGGTGGTCGGCGGCAGAGTGCATGAGGAGTACTGGATTCCGGCAGAGGACCTCGAAGAGTTCAACCGCCAGATTGTCGGGAAGATCGAGGTGATAGGAAGATTCGAGGCCGAAGGCCGAGGTGAAACGAGGGGCGAGGAAGTAACGAATGCTTGAGATAAAGAACCTGCATGTGACGGTCGAGGACAAGGAGATCCTCAAGGGCATCGACCTGACGATCATGCCCGGCGAGATCCATGCCGTCATGGGCCCGAACGGCTCGGGCAAGTCGACCCTGGCCTATATCATGACCGGGCGCGAAGGCTACGAGGTGACCGAGGGCGAGGTCCTCTACCAGGGCCGCGACCTGCTCGCCATGGCGCCGGAGGAGCGCGCCGCCGAGGGCGTCTTCCTGGCCTTCCAGTATCCGGTCGAGATCCCCGGCGTGCCCAACACGACCTTCCTGAAGGAGGCGGTCAACGCCCAGCGCCGGCACCGCGGCGAGGACGAGCTGGACGCCATGCAGTTCCTCAAGGTGGTGCGCCAAAAGGTCAAGGAGCTGGGCATCGCCGACGAGATGCTGAAGCGCGCCGTCAACGTCGGCTTCTCAGGCGGCGAGAAGAAGCGCAACGAGATGCTGCAGATGGCGCTGCTCGAACCGCGTCTTGCGGTGCTCGACGAGACCGACAGCGGCCTCGACATCGACGCGCTCAAGGCCGTGGCCGACGGCGTCAACGCCCTGCGCGCGCCCGACCGCTCGATGCTGGTCATCACGCACTACCAGCGTCTGCTCGACTACATCGTACCGGACAAGGTGCACGTGCTGGCCGGGGGCCGCATCGTCCGCTCCGGCGGCAAGGACCTGGCCCGGGAGCTCGAGCGCACGGGCTACGCCGAGTTCGCCACGGTGGCGGCATGACGACGGCCGGCGCACAGCCCTTCGTCGAGCAATACGGCGCCCTCAAGGGCGCTCTGCCAGGCGTCGGCCTGCCCTGGCTCGCCGAGCTGCGCGAGGCGGGCCTGGCTCGTTTCGCCTCGCTCGGCCTGCCGACCCCGCGCGACGAGTCATGGAAATACACCAACCTGCGCCCGCTGGAGAAGGTCGCCTTCGGCACGCCCAACGGCGAAGCGGTCAGCATCGACCGCCTGCCGTCGCTGCTGCCCGCGGGCGCCAGCGAGAACCGCCTGGTCTTCGTGAACGGGCACTACCGCGCCGACCTCTCGACCCTGAAGAGCCTGCGCGAGGGGGTGGAGATCGGGAGCCTGGCCGCCAGCCTGGAGCGCTCCCCGGAGACGGTCGCCGAGTACCTCGGACAGATCGCGCCGGCCGGGGGAGCAGCCGGGGAGCAGCCCGGGGAGCAGCCGCTCCTGGCCCTCAACACGGCGCTTTCGGGCGACGGCCTGATGCTGCGGCTCGGGCGCGGCGCAAAGGTCAAGACCCCCATCGAGGTGATCTTCATCGGCGCCGCGACGGAGCAGGCGCTCGCCTATCACCCGCGCAACCTGATCGTGTTGGAGCCCGAGAGCCAGGCCGTTGTGATCGAGCATCACGTGAGCCTCGGCGGCGGCGCCACCTTCGCCAACTCGGCCACCGAGATCGAACTGGGCGACGGCGCCCTGCTGCACCACTACAAGATGCAGGCCGAGGGCCCCGAGACCTTCCATGTCAGCACGGTGCATGCCCGGGTCGGCCGCGACGCGCACTACGACAGCTTCGGCATGTCGCTGGGCAGCCGGCTGTCGCGCAACGAGGTCTCGGTCCGGCTGAACGGCCAGGGGGCGAACTGCCACCTGAACGGCGCCTACATGGTGCGCGGCAAGCAGCATTGCGACACCACCACGCTGGTCGAGCACTTGGTGCCGCGGACCTCCTGCCGCGAGGTCTTCAAGGGCGTGCTCGACGACGAAGCGCGCGCCGTGTTCCAGGGCCGCATCGTGGTCCACCCGGACGCGCAGCAGTCCGACGGCCATCAGCTCTCCAAGGCCATGCTGCTCTCCGAACGGGCCGAGATCGACATCAAGCCGGAGCTCGAGATCTATGCCGACGACGTCAAGTGCAGCCACGGCGCCACGGCGGGCGACCTGGACCACGACGCCCTCTTCTACCTGCGCTCTCGCGGGCTGCCGGAACGTCCCGCCCGCAGGCTGCTGATCGAGGCCTTCCTGACCGAGAGCATCGAGGCGATCGCGGCCGAGGATCTCTGCCCGGCCTTCCTGGCAAGCATCGCCGACTGGCTCAAGACGGATTGAGGGGGGAGTTGTCATGAGCGAAGTGAGCGAGGCCATGGATGCCCGGCCGGGCGACCGCCCGGGCGCGCCCTTCGACGTGGAAAGGGTGCGCGCCGACTTCCCGATCCTGAATGAGACGGTCCAGGGCGCTCGCGACAAGGTGCGCGATTTCCTCAATGCGCGCGACCGCAAAGAGATCATCTTCACCAGCAACGTCACCGAGGCGATCAACCTGGTGGCCAAGAGCTGGGGCCGTGCGTTCCTCGAGGAGGGCGACGAGGTCATCATCTCGGAGATGGAGCACCACTCCAACATCGTGCCCTGGCAGATGCTGCGCGACGAGAAGGGACTGACCCTCAAGATCGCGTCGGTCAGCGACGACGGCGTCTTCCTGCTCGACGACTTCAAGCAGCTGCTGACCGAGCGCACCAAGCTCGTGGCGATCACGCACGTTTCCAACGTGCTCGGCACCATCACCCCGGCCGAGGAGATCGTCCGTCTGGCCCACGACGCCGGAGCGAAGGTGCTGTTCGACGGCGCGCAGGCCGTCGTGCACATGCCGGTCGACGTGCAGGCGCTCGACTGCGACTTCTACGGCTTCACCGGACACAAGCTCTATGGGCCGTCGGGCATCGGCGTGCTCTACGGCAAGGCGGAGCTGCTCGACGCGATGCCGCCATTCCTCGGCGGCGGCGACATGATTCGCTCGGTGACCTTCGAGAAGACCACCTATGCGCCGCTGCCGGCCAAGTTCGAGGCGGGCACGCCGCCGATCGTCCAGGCGATCGGGCTGGGCGCCGCGATCGACTACGTCTCGGCGCTCGGCCTCGCGAATATTGCCGCGCACGAGCGGGACCTGCTGACCTACGCGACCCAACGCCTCGCCTCGGTCGAGGGCCTGCGGCTGATCGGCACGGCGCCCGACAAGGCGTCGGTCGCGTCCTTCACCATGGAGAGCGCCCATCCGCACGACATCAGTACGGTGATCGACCGCGCGGGCGTGGCCATACGCGCCGGCCACCACTGCGCCGAGCCCCTGATGGCACGGCTCGGGCTGGTGGACGTGCTGGTCGACGCCCTCGAAACGGTACGGGAGATCTTCGGCTGATGTTCGACGAGCTGCGCGAGCTCTACCATGAGGTCATTCTGGACCACGGCCGGAACCCGCGCAATTTCCGCCATCCGGACAGCGCGACCTGCGCGGCCCACGGCAACAACCCGATGTGCGGCGACACCCTGACGGTCTATCTTTCGCTGGACGACGAGGGGGTCATCCGGGATGCGGCCTTCGAAGGAAAAGGCTGCGCGATTTCAGTGGCTTCCGCGTCGATGATGACGGAGATTCTCAAGGGCCGGACCGCCGCGGAGGCCAAGCGCCTGTTCGACAGCTTCCACGGCATGTGCACCGAGGACGACTTCGACATGGCGGCGGCCGAGGAGGCGGACCCCGATGCGCTGGAGCGCCTCGGCGTGCTGGCGGGCGTGCGCGAGTTCCCGGTCCGCGTCAAGTGCGCGACCCTGGCCTGGCATACCATGAGCGCGGCCATGGCCGGCGAGACCGAAGTCACGACGGAGTAGCGGACCATGGCCGACCTCGACCGCCCCTCCCTGAACGACTTCATGCCCGGCCCCGCCTCCGGCGAGGACTTCATGGCCACGGCCGGGGAACCCCTCGCGCCCGGCGCCACCGTCGCCTCGGAATCCGCGGTCATCGACGCCCTGCACACGGTCTACGACCCGGAGATCCCGGTCGACATCTACGAGCTCGGCTTGATCTACGAGCTGGAGATCAAGGAGGACGGCGATGCCGCCGTCGTCATGTCGCTGACCGCGCCGGGTTGTCCGGTGGCCGGCGAGATGCCCGGCCAAGTGGCCGAGGCCGTCGCCCGGGTCGAAGGAATCGGCCGGGTCGAGGTCCGCCTCACCTGGGACCCGGCCTGGACGCCGGAGCGCATGTCGGAAGACGCCAGGCTCGCATTGGGCATGTTCTGACACTATATTTGCTTAACCGGATGGGAGTAGAATGAGCGCCATGGTTGCCCCGATGATCAGCCTGACCGACGCCGCCGCCGAGCGGGTGAAACGCCTGATCGCCAAGGCCGAAGGCGACAAGCCGGTGCTGGGCCTGCGCGTGGGCGTCAAGACGCGCGGCTGCTCGGGCCTCAGCTACTTCGTCGAGTACGCCGAGGACCAGAAGAAGTTCGAGGACGTGGTCGAGGACAAGGGGGTCAAGATCTTCATCGACCCGACCGCCACCATGTTCCTGATCGGCAGCGAGATGGACTACGTC
>CAMYMY010000430.1 GCA_947259625.1 uncultured Kiloniellales bacterium
CGAGAAGTTCCGGGCGATGAACTACGAGCCCGAGGGCTACACGCTCTATACCTACGGCGCCATCCAGGCCTGGGCGCAGGCCGTCGAGAAGGCCGGCACGACCGATCTGAACAAGGTCATCGCCTCGCTCAGGAAGAACAAGTTCAACACCGTGCTGGGCGACATCGGCTTCGACATGAAGGGCGACGTGACCGCCCCGGGCTATGTCTGGTACATCTGGAAAAGCGGCCAGTACGACTACATGAAGTAGCCACGAGCTCCGTCCTTATGATGAATCGCCCGGCCGGGACACCCGGCCGGGCTTTTTTTGTCAGCGCCGCTGATAGCGCCAGCGGCGAACCACCTGCTCGAGCAGGTCGTCGCCCTCCCGGTCGGCCTGCCACGCGGTCGAGAAGGGCGCAGTACCGCTCAACGGCCGGCGGCTTTCGGGCAGGTCGTCGAAACAGAGCCGTACCGGAATCGAGACGCCCTCGCCCATCGCAATGGCCTCGGCGTTGCGCAGGGACGGCAGGAAATCCAGCAGCCCCGCGGCCGATTCCGAAAGCGCGCCGCGCACGTAGTCCTGGTCCTTCTGGTTGCTCATGCGCAATGCGAAGATGGTGTTGCACTGGGACAGGATGCCGGCCGCCAACTCGGAGGGCCGCTGGCTGACCATGCACAGGGAGACGCCGTACTTGCGGCCCTCCTTGGCGATCCGGGACAGCGCCTTCTTGGTCGGCTCGAAACCCAGCCGCGGGTCCTGCGGCGCATAGCGGTGCGCCTCCTCGCAGACCAGCATGATCGGCACGGCCCGCTCGCTCCAGAGGGCGAAGTCGAAGGTCATGCGGCACAGCACCGAGACCACGACGTTCAATATCTCGGAGGGCACGCCGGACAGATCCATGATCGTGATCGGCTTGCCGGCCACGGGAATCCGGAAGATCCGGGACAGGAGCTCCGTCATGTTGTCGCGCACCGCCAGGCCGCCGAACATGAAGGCGAAGCGCGCATCCATCCTGAGCGCGTTGAGCCTGGCCTTGAGCCGCATGTAGGGCGCCGAGTTCTCCGGATTGTCCAGCTTGCCCATGGCTTCGTCGATCAGCTGGATGAGATCCGTCATCTGATAGGGGATGGGCGTGTCGACGGTGACGAACTTGCTGTCCTCGGACTTGCCCAGGTATTGCCGCTTGGCGATGGGGATGACCTCGTTGAGGATCGCCGTCTCGGCGGATTGCATCTGCGTCCCGGCGCCGACGATGACCTCGACGATTTCCTCGAAGTTGAAGAGCCAGTAGGGCAGCCTGAGGTTGCCGGGCGAGAGCACCTCGGCAGTTTCGCCGAAGGCCTGGGCGTACTCGTTGTGGGGGTCGAGCAGAACCACGTGCCCGCCCGGGTGCTGATCCAGGATAGCGTGAAGGATCAATGCCACGGCGCAGGACTTTCCCGACCCGGTCGTGCCCAAGATGGCGAAGTGCTTGCCCAGCAGGCCGTCGGTCGCGATGTAGGCGGGCAGCGCTTGGTCCTGATGAATCGTGCCGATGCGCACGCTGGACAGGGTCGGCATGGCATAGACCTTGAGAAGATCCTCCTGGTTCGTCGAATAGATGCCGTCACCCAGCGCCGGAGATGTCGAGACGCCGCGCTGAAAGCCGCCATCGGGCGCGTTCTCCGCCTCGCCCAGCAACTCCAGCTCGACGATCTTCATTTCCCTGGCCGCGTCGTCGGGCGAGGGAATCGGAATACTGAGGCCCGTGACCGCGCCGAACACCGTATGACCGGGCATGATCATCTTCACCAGGTCGCCGATCTGGAGGCTCTGCATCCGACCGGGCCCGTCGCCCTCCGCGGGCGGTTCTAGCAGCACGACGACCTGCGCGCCCGATACGTTGACCACACGGCCCAGCTTGTTCTCGGTCGTCTCCATTCGGTTCACCTCAGTTCAAGCGCTCGCCTTTAAGGAATGGTCTGGCGTCTCGTCGAGCCGTGCCGGCCCCCGGTCGCCTTCGGCCGCCGTCGCCGGAGCCGCCGCCGGAGTCCTCGCCCCCGTCACTCTCTCCGCGGGCAGGCGGAACGTTACGGTGGTGCCGGCTCCGAGTTCGCTGCCTAGGGTCAAGCTCCCGCCATGCAGCTCCGCCAGGGCCTTGGACAGGGGCAGCCCCAATCCGGTCCCCTCATAGATGCGGGAGAGGTGGCTTTCGATCTGCGTGAAGGCCTTCAGGACCTTGGGGATGTCTTCGGCCGCGATGCCGATGCCCGTGTCGGAGACCTTGACGGCAAGACCGCGGTCCGGCTCCAACTCGGCCACGAGCACGACCATGCCGCCCCTCGGCGTGAACTTGACCGCATTCGACAGCAGGTTGATCAGGATCTGCTTGAGCTTCACCTCGTCGGCGATCAGCACCAGCGCCTCTTGGGGGACCTTGTAGTGCAGCCTCAGGCCATTCTCCTCGGCACGCTCGCGGATCAGCCGCATGCAGCCGTCAACCACTTTGGCGAGGTCGACCTCTTGCTCGTGCAGTTCGAGCTTGCCGGCCTCGACCTTGGCGAGGTCCAGAATGTCGTTGATCACGTCCAAGAGATGGCGGCCGGACTCGTGGATGTCCTTGGCGTATTCCGTCTGCTTCTCGGGTGTATTCAGGCCCGGGACGCCGCTCGTCATCATCTCGGAGAAACCGATGATGGCATTCAGGGGCGTGCGAAGCTCGTGGCTCATGTTCGCCAGGAACTCGGTCTTGGCCCGGTCGGCGGTCTGGGCTTCGATCATGGCCTGGCACGCCACGGCGGCGGCGTGCTCGGCGTTCTGCTTGGCGGCCAGTAGCGCCGCCTCGGCGCGGTCGCGCTCCACGATGCTTCCCAACTGCGAACTGTAGCGGCCGAGAAGCGTACTCCGCCGCTCTTGTCTACTACGAATTATGTACATAATCCCAATCCCTATCCCCCATAGAGATTAGCATTAATATCACTAAAATCCGAAGATCCCGTTAAGACCCACGGTCCGGCGGAGCATCCTCGTCCTACCTCGACAACGACCCCACCGCCTGCCAGGCCCAGGGCCTCGCCGACGTGGCGCAGGCCGGCTCCGACTGGCCGAGTAGGCCGAGCGGCCCAACGCCGACTTCCGTGGCGCCATCTACGCGCCCAGCCAGGAGATCAGCTACGGCGGCGGCGCCGATGTCGGCCCGCGCTGCGTGCAGGTGATCGCCCGAAAGGTCAGCTTCCGGGGCAACGCCAACCTGGACAGCAGCCAGGCGGCCTGCGACGACCAG
>CAMYMY010000431.1 GCA_947259625.1 uncultured Kiloniellales bacterium
GACTCTCGCGAGGTACCTGCGGGACAATCCGCAGACGATCGTCGCCTTGGCCTATTTCGATCTCGACATCTACGAGCCGACGAAGAACTGTCTGGCGCTGATTCGCGATCACGTCACGAAGGGAACGGTCATCGGTTTCGACGAACTCAACAATTCCGTGTTTCCTGGCGAGACCTTGGCGCTCGCCGAGGTGCTGGGATTGCCGAATGTGGCGATTCGCCGTTTTCCGAATTCGTCGGACGCCTCGTACATCGTGGTCGAATAAGATCCGCCCACTCTGGGACAGAACGAGGGCCAACGCCCAGCGATGACCATGCCGGAGCCCACGTCGATACCACGGTTCGCCGGCCTGGACTTTGCCTCCTTGCCGCTCTGGCGCGGGATTCAGGCGCAGCCGAGCGTGGCCGAGGCGCCGCCTTTCCGGCTGTGCTGGGACGACCGCGGGTTCCTGCGGCAATCGACGGAACCGGAGGTTCGCGAGGCGGTGCTCGCGGCCTATGCCTCGGACCATTACCGGTTCATCACGCCTCTGCCCGGGGAATCGGCATGGGCCAACCGCCTGGGGGACCACAAGGTCGAGGCGGCCTGCGACTTCCTGGGACCGCTCGACGGTCTGAAGGTCCTGGAGATCGGCGCCGGTAGCCGCTATGTGGCCGACCGATTGCTGGGCCGGTTCGAGATCGACGAATACGTCGCCATCGATCCGGCGATCCGCTGCGAAACGTCGGCCGGGCGTCTGAGCCTCCTTCGCGACTATTATCCCTCGCCCCGGCTCGCCGGGCGGACCTTCGATGTGGTGCTGTGCTTCAGTTGCCTGGAGCATGTCGCCGACCCGGTGGACTTTCTCGAACAGGTCAATCGGTCCCTCGCGGAAGATGGCAGGGCGTTTCTGACCTTTCCGGACGTCGAGAGGCAGTTCCGGGCCGGGGACCTCAACGTCCTGCTGCACGAGCACATGAGCTATCTGGATTCACAGTCCGTCGCGCGCCTTGCCGCCCTGGCCGGCCTGACGCCGACCAGACAAGGCTCGGAGAACGACCTCTTCGCCTATGTCCTCGGGAAAGACGCTCCAGCGCCGGCGGGCCCGAACCTGTCTCCCCTGCGCGGACTGCTCGACACTTTCGGAGATAGCCTCGCGCAATCCCTCGAGGCCGTGTCCCGGAGCCTTTGGCGCGGCGAACGGGTCGCCTTCCACGGCGCCAACAACGGTCTCAACATATTTTTGCACCTGGCGGAGATTGCCACCTGGGAGAGGATCTTCGTCTTCGACGGTGACGCCTCGAAGGCCGGGAAGTATCTACCGGCTTGTCCAAACCCGATATCCACTGCGACCGATCCGGCCTACCGGGAGGTGGACCGGGTCTTCGTCGCCGCGACGAGCTTCTTCGACGAGATCAAGGCGCAGCTGGTCGCGGACGGCGTCGTTCCGCCGGACCGGATATCCCCTCTGTTCGACGCCGCGACGGGTTTCTGACGCCCGCTCTCACCCAAGCCTCTCAACGACGTCCAAGACATCGGACAGGGTCTCAACGGTGACATCCGCCTCCTGCGCGGCCGGCAGGTCGATTTCGAAGTGCAGGGTGCCGGGGCGGCGCACGCGAATGGTCCTGAGTCCCAAGCTGCGCGCGGTGATGAAATCCTTTGCCGGATTGTCTCCAACGTAGACCATCTGCGCCGGTGCCACCGCGAGCTTGCGGGCGCAGTCCTCGAAGGGCAGGGGGTGGGGCTTCCAGAACTCTCGGCCGAGCTCACCGGACATGACGATCGCTTCGAAATGCGGCCGCAGGCCCAAGGCATCCAGCTTCCGGTGCTGCACCTCGTGGATCCCGTCCGAAATCAGCGCCGTGCGATAGCGCCTCCGGATCGCCCTGAGAACGGTCTCCGCTTCGGGGAAGGGAGCGATCGTCGGCCTGTGCGCCCGGTAGACCGCGACCAGGCTCCTGACGTAGCACTCCTCGACGCGAACCTGGTGCCGCGCGAGTGTCGGCGTGAAGAGGTCGCCGCGCCGGCCGCTGTCGAACAGTTGCACCAGCTCGTCGTAGATCGAGACTCCCAGTTCGGCCTCGACGGCCTCCGAGACCGCGCGGTATCCGCTGAAGACGAAGGCGCGCTCCGGATAGAGCGTATCGTCCATGTCGAAGGCGACCGCGCGGATCACCGCCGGATCTCGTCGGCGTCGAGAAACAGCGACTGGTCGTAGCGCATCATGGTCAGGCCGTCGCGCAGGTTCGCGGCCCGTTCGCCGGGCTCCCGACCCAGGGCCATAAGCAGCGTCCATTCGGCCATGGGGGCGCCCGCGGCCATGCTCAGCCGGCAGCCTCCGCCGTAGCGGGGATTGATCTCGATGACGCGGGGACCGCCGTGTCCGTCGATCATCTGGACGTTGATCGGGCCCACGGCGCCGAGAGCCCCGGCAACGGCCATGGCCAGCTCTTCCATGACCTCATGCCGCCTCACCCGGCCGACCGAGACCTCGCCGGCGCGCACCTTTATGCGCTCTCTCGGCACGGCGACCAGCGGCTTGGAGGACCAATCGCAGAAAACGTCGACTGTGTATTCCTGCCCGGCGACGAATTCCTGGATCATCGGATTGGGTACGTACTCCAGGAAGAACGCGAGCTCATCCCTGTCGGCCGCCTTGAACACGTTGGCGCTTGCGCTGCCGTCCCGCGGCTTGACCAGCAGGGGGAAGTTCGTCTCGGCCACGTCCCGCGCCGCCAAGACCTTCGGTGCCGGAAAGGCGTTCTGCTCGAGGAATGCGCTCGTGGCATGCTTGTCGCGGCAGATCGAGACGGCTTGTCCGGACGAAAGCAGGATCCTGGTTCCGGTCGACTCGACGGCCTGGCGGTGTTCGGCCAGGACCGGCAGGTCCGGATCGATGAGCGGTACGACGAGGTCGACCCCCTCCCGGACGCACAGGTCGGTGAGGGCGGCCAGGAACTCGGCGGAGCTCGAATGCGGCAGCAGGCAACCGTGATCCGCCTCGTAAAGGGCCGGAGCGAACCCCTGGATATCGCTGGCGAGCAGGCGGCCGCGGAGGTCCAACGTCTCGAGGGCGGCCCGGAAGGCCCGGAGGAGCTCGACCCGGCGGCCGGCGTTGAGAAACAGAACGGTGGGCAAGCGGCTGGTCATGAAGCTCGGGGTCTGGAGGGCCTGATCGGTTTCTCGGCGGCGTTGAACGGGAAATACTGTCGCATGATGCTACGGCATTTGACAGACCTTCGGCCGGCGAGGGCGGAGCGCAG
>CAMYMY010000432.1 GCA_947259625.1 uncultured Kiloniellales bacterium
TCGGCTCCAGGCCGTGCGGGTCGTGGCAGTCCGAGCAGGTCACGCCGGCCCGGTGCATCCGGCTCTGCACGAAGGAGCCGTAGACGAAGACCTCGTCGAGGATCTGGCCGTCGGCGTGGTAGAGCCCGGCGTCCAGCAGCCGGGGCATGTGCGTGTCGAGCAACGGCCGGCCGGGGCCCGGATCGGCGACGATGCCCCGGCGACGCGCATGGCAGGGCGCGCAGACGGCAAGCTCGGCCCGGTCGCGCGGGGAGCCCTTCCACGCCGCGGTCGCTTCGCCGGGCCAGCGCTGCCAGCCCCCAGCTTCGCCGCCGCCACGGAGATCGACCATCAGGCCCTTGTCGCCGCCGCCGTCCTTCCCGGTCGCGGCGCGCGCCCAGGCGACGTGGGCCGAGCCGGGGCCGTGGCAGGCCTCGCAGGACACGTCGATCTCCGACCAGGTCGTGGCGAAGCTGTCGGCTTGCGGATCGTAGCCCTTGCGCAGGTGGGTCGAATGGCATTCGGCGCACTGGCCGTTCCAGTTCTGCAGCCGGGCGGTCCAGTGCAGCTCGTCGTCGTGGGGGATCGCCTCGTTCGGATAGAGGTGGAACCAGCGCTGGCCGCCCTCGGCCGCCGGCCGCGTGTCCCAGGCCAGGCCCAGCGCCTGGTAGCGGCCGCCCGGAAAGGCGACGAGGTACTGCTGCAGCGGCGTGGCGCCGAAGGTATAGGCGATCCGGTAGTCCCGCAGCTCGCCGTCCGGCCCGTCGGTGCGGACGTAGAAGCCGCCGTCGCGCCGGAAGAACCTCGAGGTCACGCCGAAATGGCTGACCTCAGCATCGTCGAAGTCGCCGAGAACGGTGGCCGCCGAGACCTCCTGCATGGCCAGGTCGTGGTGCGAGCCGGTCCAGGCCCGGACCTGCGGCGCATGGCATTCGCCGCAGACGGCCCGCGTCACATAGCTGGGCGCCTCGCCGCCTGGCGCCTGCTGTCCAGCGGCGGCCGAGGACCAAGCGACGGCGCAGAGCAGCAGGAGGGCCAGGGCAAAACGATCTCGGCTCAACATGCCTGCCTCCCCCTGCGCCAGATTTCCTCGGCCGCTCTCTGCTGCCCGGCTCTACATACTACATACGACGGCAAGGCCGGATAAGGTTCCAAGACAAGCCATCGGCTATTCACTGACGTTCGCGCTAATACATGAAACGCAAGCCAATACCGACGCCCATATCGTAGGCATTGGTATCCAGCATGCTGTCGCCCACGAAGCCGTCGACATAGATCCCGATCCGATCGGCGACCATCGTGCCGAGCTGCAGCTCGAGCGTCTGCGTGAAGTCGTTGCCGTCCTCGTGGTCGATGCTGGTCTTCAGGTCGAGCTTGCCCCAGCCTTTGATCGCGGGAAGCTTGCGGATATAGATGAGCCTCGGACCGGTCTTTCGGACCTCGTCGAAGCCGTCGTCCTCGTCGTAGGAGTGGAAGTACTGGACCAGCGTGATGACGAAGTCGTCGTCGGTGAGCTGCCAACCAATGCCGATCAGCGGCGCGATCTGGTCCGTTCCCGATCCCGTTCCATCTCTGGACCTGCCCAGGTCCTTGATCCATTCGGCCCCGAGCGCAAGCTTAGCCCTTATGCCGAACGGCATGATCGGATGGAGATAGATGGGCTTGAGGCTGAGCTCCCGGAAGTCGGTCTCCCAGTCGCCCGACCGGTTCGTGCGCGTGGCAATCAGCTTGTGGGTGAGCTTGAATTCGGGCACGAACACGTAGGAGCCTTCGGCTTCCAAAGTGCTCTCTTCATTGCCCTCCGTAAGATTGAAGTATCGGAGCTTGAGGTCCTGGAAACTTACGCCCGCCGTCGGGTCGGACGCAGCGGCGCCACCACCTTCCAGTTCGGTATCATCTTCTAATGTGCGCTCTTCTTCTGATTTGGGTTTGTCTTCAGCCGCATTCGCTCCCCCGGGAAGATAGAGCGATGGCGCGGCAAGCGAAATCCAAACGACCAGTCGGATCATACCGAGGCGATTCACTTCGCCATCCCCTTCCCCCGTTCAATTGGTATCCAGGAAATGGGGCGAGCACTACGCTCGACCCCTATCCCGGTCAGTCGTGCGGCGTAAGTTCCGCGCCTTTCGGCGTGACCTCCGACACACGGTGAGGGAACTTCTGGATCATTTTCATGTGGTTCCGCAGGACAATCTGAATCGGCGTCACGGCGAACAGTCCCGGATAGAGCTGTCCAAACTTCTCCCCGGGGTCGCGCATCACGTTGTAGAAATCCATGCCCGGCAGCCCGCCGTGGCCCTCCGTGATGTGGACCTTGAAGTCCTCGTACCGGATGGCGCCGAGGACACCGCCGCTGTAGTGGAACATCATGTTCCGCCGGCCATGTCCTTCACCGAGCAGGAGCAGTGCCGTCTGATCGACGCCGTCCGTGATCCGGTCGTTGGGGACCTTGTCGAGCGCCCCGGCCAGGCGGGCGGCGGTCGTGAAGAGGTCGGTGAGGTGCAGGATGTCCACCGGGTCCTGGTTGGGCTCGATCATGCCCGGCCACCAAGCCATCGCCGGCACGCGCACACCGCCCTCCAGAACATCGCCCTTGCCGCCGCGCAGCCAGGAGTAACCGGAGTTCGGGTAGAAGGCGTACATCGGCCCGTTGTCGCTGATCCAGACGACGAGCGTGTTCTCCGCGATGCCTTCGGCCTTCAGCGTGTCGAGTAATTGTCTCACGTGCGCGTTGTGGGCCGCCATCTCGGAAGCCTGAGCGTTGACCTTGTCGACATGCTTGTCGTTATGGTGGGCCTTCGAACCCTGCAATTGCTGGGTGTAGGTCGCCCAATAGATGAAGAAGGGCTTGTCGTCCTTCGCCTTGTCCTTGACGTACGCGGTGATCTGCTTGATCGACTCGGCCTCGAATGCTTCCTGTCGGTCGGGACCAAGCGTGCCGGCAACACCCTCGACGGGCTTGCGCCCTTTGCCCTTGCGCCCGACGAACGCGGCCTCCGTCAGATCGATCCCCGTGCGCTTCTTGTATTCCTCCGCCCCGGGGAAGTCGTAGAACATCGCCTTCATGGCGTTCGGCGCATCCCGGTACATGTCGAAAGAGCTGGGCCAGTTGTCGGGAGCGCCGTTCCACATGCCGTAGTACGCGTAGTCGTAGCCCTGGTTCTCCGGCGCGTGCTCGGGCTCTTCGCCCAGGTGCCACTTGCCCCACATGGCGGTGTTGTAACCGGCGTCCGAGAGCACCTCGGCAACG
>CAMYMY010000433.1 GCA_947259625.1 uncultured Kiloniellales bacterium
GCCGCGGCGTTCGCTGCGCACCGCTTCACTCATGCTCGGCTCCTTTCAGTCATCTTGCAGTCGGACCAGGGCGTCGGCGGCCACGACCCCGGCGCCCTTCGCCAACACCATCAGCGGATTGATGTCCAGCTCGAGCAGGGTGTCGCAGTTCGCCTCGGCATAGGCCGCCACCGCCTGCATGGCATCCACGACGGCCTCGCGGTCGCACGCCGGGCGGCCCCGGAAGCCGCCGAGCAGCCGCGCTGCCCCGAGCGAGTCGAGCGCCGCGGCGAAGTCCTCTCGTCGGCCAGGCAGCAGGATCGTCCGGCTGTCGCGCGCGATCTCGACTTCGACCCCGCCGGCGCCCACGACCAGCGCCAGTCCGAACTGCGGATCGCGCGTGACACCGACGATCAGCTCCAGCACCGCCCCGTCGACCATGCGCTCGACCAAGACACGCTTGGCCGCGCCCGGCAGCCCCCCGAGGGCCGCGGCGATGCGCACGACCGCCGCCTCGA
Organism: uncultured Kiloniellales bacterium; assembly: GCA_947259625.1. Classification (GTDB taxonomy): domain Bacteria; phylum Pseudomonadota; class Alphaproteobacteria; order Kiloniellales; family JAKSDN01; genus CAMYKD01. The sequence goes on from CAMYMY010000433.1 coordinate 498, forward strand.
CCTCGGCCTCGCTCGTCAAGCCGAGCGCCACGGCGCCTGCCTCGGTCTTGTGCGCGACCCGCGCATCGAGCGCCTTGACCGCGACCGGGAAGCTGAGCGCCCGCGCCGCAGAGGGCGCCTCGGCCGCGGCAACCGCCCGCCCCTCGGGCACGGTCAGGCCGGCGGCCGCGAGAATCTCCTTGCCCTCCCATTCATCCAGGGTCCGCGCCGATCCGCCGGGATTCGCCGGCCGCGGTACCACGAGCCGGGCGGCCTGCGCCGGATCAATCCGGGCGCGCTGCTCGCTGTAGCGGGCCGAAGCGGCGATGGCGGCGACCGCCTCGTCGAGACCCTGCATCGGCGCGGCACCATTGGCGGCGCCGCGCAGGCGCACCTCTTCGGGCAGGAGCTCGGGCAGCGTGCTGGTGGCGGCCAACCGCCGGCCCTGCGCCTTGCCGGTTGTGACGAATGCTTCGAAGGCGGCATGCCACCCGTCGCGGCCCGGCGTATCCGGGCGCGGGTAGTCGAGCAGAAGCATGACCACGTCGTAGGGGCCCGCCATCATCGTTCCGAAACAGCGTTCGAGCGCCGCCGGGTCGCCCCAGACCGAGGTGTTGTAGTCGAAGGGGTTGGAGAGGGCGACGAAGTCCGGCAACTGGACCGCCAGCTCGGCCCGCTGCGTTTCGGTCAGGTCGGGCAGCTCTAGCCGGTGGCGCGCCGCGAGGTCGGCCAGCAGCGCGGCCTCCCCGCCCGAGCAGCACAGCACGCCGAGGCGCCGCCCCGGCAGCGGTCCCACGACGTGCAGGAACTTGAGCGTTTCGAGCAGCGCGCTGAGCGACGGGGCGCGGATAATGCCGAGCCGCTCGAACAGCGCCTGATAGAGCGCGTCGGAACCGACCAGCGAGCTGGTGTGGCTGAGCGCGATCCGCGCGCCGATGTCCGAGCTTCCGACCTTGAGGGCGACCACGGGCACGCCCTTTTCGAGCGCCGCGGCGGCCGCGCGCGCAAACCCCGCGACGTCGACGAGCCCTTCGACATAGAGGCCGATCGCGGTGACCCGCGGATCCTCGACCAGCGTCGCTACGAGATCGCTGAAGCCCAGGCTGGCCTGATTGCCGACGCTGACGACATAGGCGATCGGTAGGGACCGCTGCTCCATGGTCAGGTTCAGGCTGATGTTGCCGCTTTGGCTGATGATAGCGACGCCGCGTTCGGTCGGCCGTCCGCCGTGGCCCTCCGACCACAGCACCGCGCCGTCGAGGTAGTTCAGCAGGCCGTAGCAGTTCGGCCCCACGACCGCCATCTCGCCGGCGGCCTCGACGAGTTCCGCCTGCAGGCGGGCGCCCTCGGCGCCGCGCTCGGCGAAGCCGGCGGCATAGCAGATCGCCCCGCCGGCGCCGCGCCGGGCGAGCTGGCCAACGACCTCGACCGTGGCCTCGCGGTTGACCGCGACGAAGGCGGCGTCCGGGGCCTCGGGCAGGTCCGCGATCGAAGGGAAGCAGGGGCGGCCCTCGACGTCGGCGCGCCGCGGATGGACCGGCCAGATCTCGCCCTCGAACCCGAATTCGACGCACTGGCGCAGCGAGACCGCCGCGTCCCGGCCGCCGACGAAGGCGACGTGGCGCGGGGCGAGCAGGCGCTTCAGGTTCCGCCGCCGGCGCACGGCCGCCGGATCGGTGGCGGGAGCGCTGCCAGCCTCGGGTCCGGGAGGCGTCACGGTCAGCCCCCGTGCGGGCGCAGGAGGGCGCGCGAGATGATGTGGCGCTGGATCTCGCTGGTCCCCTCCCAGATCCGCTCGACCCGGGCGTCTCGCCAGAAGCGCTCGAGCGGCAGCTCGGCCATCAGGCCCATGCCGCCGTAGATCTGCAGCGCTTCGTCGGTCACCCGGCTCAGCACCTCGGTGGCGTGCAGCTTGGCGATCGCGGCGTCGCTGTCGGTCATGCTGCCCTGGTCGAGCTTCCAGGCCGCCTTGAAGGTCAAGAGCTCGGCTGCCTCGATGCCGACCGCCATGTCGGCGAGCTTGAAGGAGGTGCCCTGGAACTTGCCGATGGGCTGGCCGAACTGCTTGCGGTCGGCGGCCCACGCGACCGCCATCTCCATGGCCCGCCGGGCGCGGCCGACGCAGATGGCGGCGACCTGGAGGCGGGTGGCGGCGAGCCATTCGTTGGCCACGTCGAAGCCCTCGTGCTCCTCGCCCAGGATCTGGGACAGCGGCACGCGGCAGTCGTCGAAATTGAGGATGCAGTTGTGATAGCCGCGGAGCGAGACGCTCCGATAGCCGGGACGCACCTCGAAGCCCGGCGTGCCCTTGTCGATCAGGAAGGCGGTGATCTTCTTGCGCGGTCCGCGCGGACCCGCCTCCTCGCCGCTGGCCGCGAAGAGGATCACGTAGTCGGCCAGGTCCGCGTGGCTGATGAAGTGCTTGGTGCCGTTGATCACGTAGTCGTCGCCGTCGCGCTCGGCCCGGCACTTCATGGAGCGCAGGTCGGAGCCGGCCCCCGGCTCGGTCATGGCCAGACACTCCAGGCGCTCGCCGCGGACGGTCGGCAGCAGGTAGGACTCGGCCTGCTCGGGCGTGCAGGCGCGCAGAATGTTGCTCGACCGCGCCACGATGTACTGGAGCGCGTAGGACGCGCGCCCCAGTTCGCGGTCGAGCAGGGCCATGCTGACGTTGTCGAGGCCGCCGCCGCCCAGCTCCTCGGGCATGTTGGCGGCATAGAAGCCCTGCTCGATGGCGCGCCG
>CAMYMY010000434.1 GCA_947259625.1 uncultured Kiloniellales bacterium
TGTCATCACCGGGCTTGACCCGGTGATCCAGGATACCGCCTGAAGCAGGCACCCCTCTGGGTTGCCGGATCAAGTCCGGCAATGACATGTTGTTTTCAAGCTGATGGCCCCCTGCCACGCTCATCCGCCCGCCTCCCCGGTCCCGCCGTGCAGCGGCTGCACGTCGCCGCGGTCCCAGACCAGGCGCACCGGCTCGCCGGGGCGGGCGCCGGCCCGGGCGCGGGCGCCGCGCGCGTTCTGCCGGATCACGATCAGCTCGCCGCCGCCCGCCAGGCGCACCTGATAGCGGGTGTTGGCGCCGTGGTACTGGATGTCGGCGACCTCGCCCTCGACCGTGCAGAGCGCCTCGGCCGCCGCTTCGCCCGGGGCCAGGAAATCGATCCGCTCGGGCCGGATCGAGAGCGCCTCGGCGCGGCCCGTCAGGCGCCCGGCCAGCTCCGGTGCGAGGATGTTGGTGAAGCCGACGAAGCCGGCGACGAAGGCGGTCGCCGGGTGCTCGTAGACCTCGTCCGGCCGGCCGACCTGCTCGATCCGGCCTTCGTTGAACACGGCCAGGCGGTCGCTCATCGAGAGCGCCTCGCCCTGGTCGTGGGTGACGTAGACGAAGGTGATGCCGACCCGGCGCTGCAGGGCCTTCAGCTCGATCTGCATCTGCTCGCGCAGCTTGAGGTCGAGCGCGCCCAGCGGCTCGTCGAGCAGAAGCACGCGGGGATGGTTGATCAAGGCCCGGGCGAGCGCGACGCGCTGGCGCTGGCCGCCCGAAAGCTGCGCCGGCCTGCGCCCGGCGAGGCCGGCGAGCACGACCAGCTCCAGCATCTCCTCGGCCTGGCGTCGGCGCTCGGCCTTGGCGGCGCCCTTGACCATCAGGCCGTAGGCGACGTTGTCCAGGACGCTCATGTGCGGAAACAGCGCGTAGTCCTGGAACACCGTGTTGACGTCGCGCTCGTAGGGCGGCACGCCTTCGACCGTCACCCCGTGGATCTCGATATGGCCCGCGGTCGGCTGCTCGAAGCCGGCGATCAGGCGCAGACAGGTCGTCTTGCCCGAGCCCGAGGGCCCCAGCATAGCGAAGAACTCGCCGTCGGCGATCTCGAGGCTGACCTCGTCGACCGCGCGCACCTCGCCGAAGTGGCGGCTGACGCGCTCGAAACGAACCGCAGGGGTCATCATGCGCACCCTGGTTCTAGTTTCTCAGGCAAGCGGGCAAGGTCCGAGCCATTGGAAAAGGGGGAGCACCGCAGAGGGGCATGTAGGCCTGAAGAAAAACAACATCGTGAACCACGAAGACACAAAGAACACGAAGGCCATGAGAATCAAGGGATCGCGCGCTTTGCGCGCCGGTGAGCCTCAGTGTCTTTGTGCCTTGGTGGTGATAGAAGCTTTTCTCCCCGTTTCGGCGTCTCCGCGATGATCATTTGCAGACCGTCACCGGCCGCCGAGGACCGCGATGTAGTCGGTGACCCAGCGGTAGTAGGGCACGCATTGGTCCTGGGTCGCGCACTTGGTGACCGGCGTGCGCCAGAAGCTGGTCTTCTCGAAGTTGCCGAGCCCGTTGACCTCGCAGCCCGTGTCGCCCAGCAGCTTGTTGCCCTTGCAGGCGTCGAGCACGACCGGCACCGAGCCGAACCAGGCCGCCAGGTCGCCCTGCAGCTTGGGATTGATCGAGTGCTCGAGCCACATGTAGGCGCAGTTCGGGTGCGGCGCGTCGACGTGCATCATGGTGGTGTCCGCCCAGCCGGTCGCGCCCTCGACGGGCACGGTGCTGGCAATCGGCTGCTCCTTGCCGCGCAGCAGGTTGACCTGGAACGGCCAGGCCGACGAGGCGACGACGCCTTCGTTGGTGAAGTCGTCGATCTGGATGAAGGGGTCGTGCCAGTAGCGGTTGACGATCTTGCGCTGCCCGCGCAGCAGGGTGAGCGCCGCCTTGTACTGGTCCTCGGTCAGGTCGTAGGGGTCCTTGATGCCGAGCTCGGGCTTGTTGTGCTTGAGGTAGAGCGCCGCGTCTGCGATGTAGATCGGTCCGTCGAAGGCCTGGACCCGGCCCTTGTTGGACTTGCCGTCGGGCAGCGTGGTCTCCGCGAACACGACCGACCAGCTCTTGGGCGCTTCCTTGAACACTTCGGTGTTGTACATCAGCACGTTGGAGCCCCACTGGTAGGGCACGCCGTAGTGCTTGCCGGCGACCGTGTGCCAGGGCGCGCTCTGCAGGCGCGGGTCGACGGTCTTCCAGCTCGGCACTAGGCCGGTGTTGACCTCCTGCACGCGCTTGCCGGCGATCAGGCGCAGGCTGGCGTCGCCCGAGGCAGTCACCAGATCGAAGCCGCCCTCGTTCATCAGCGCGACCATTTCGTCCGAGGTGCCGGCGGTCTTGATGCGCACCTTGCAGCCCGAGGCCTGCTCGAAGCCGGTCACCCAGTCGAAGGCCGGGTCGGTCGCGCCGCGCTCGATATAGCCCGGCCAGGCGACGATATCGACGACCCCCTCGCCGGGGCCGATCTTCTGCAGCGGCGCCGCGCCGGCGGTGGACGCGATCGATCCGGCGACTGCGGCGGCCAGCGCCGCGGCGCCAATGGTGAGTCCCTTATTGGGCATGTCCTTAACCTCCCTGTTTCGGCTTGTTGTCTTCCGCGGGCCTGGAGCCCGCGCCGGAGCCATGCTAGGGCGAGGATACAAACCTCAACAAGGGGAAAATCGGAGGGTCGCAAACAGGCCGGTCCTTGGCCGTTCGTGTAAAAAAGGGGACAGACGCTCCTTGTCCAGAAATCGATCGAGGGGCCAGACGCTCATCGCCGCTTGTTACCATTGCAGAAAAGATCACAATCAATATGACGTAATATTCTGATGAAGCTCTCCTAATGATTGGTTTACCGGACCTGCCGGGACACCCGGTCCGGTCCGGCCGGCCCGGCGCGATCTTCTTGGAATGGCCATTTATGATTTGCGATTATCCGCGCGCGGCCCCTACAATCCCGTCCCAGGGAATGGTGAAACCGCCGGGCCTGGAGAAAACAAGACCATAAGACCGGCGGTCTCAGGGAGGCGGGTTTGATGCGACCACCAGCCTGCAGGCGGAGCCCGTTCGGCGTGAGCCCGGGTCCGCGACGAGATGCCCGTCGCCGGGGGGTGCCATTACACGATTTGGAAAACCGCTCTCGAAGGTTCGAGAGCCGGGCCCGCGCCGCGGAGGCTGCCGCGGTCGTCGGGGACATTCGCTACC
>CAMYMY010000435.1 GCA_947259625.1 uncultured Kiloniellales bacterium
CCACCTTCTACACCGTCTACGGCGGCATCCCGAGCTCGATCAGCGGATACGGCGACGCCGGCAAGAAGGTGAACCTCAAGCAGGTGACCGAGATGCACGAGAACCAGGACGGCCTCCCGGAGGACCTGCGCGACTACATGAAGAGCTACGTCGAGGTGTACGAGAGCACCTGGTATCCGGACAGGTACCGCTGGCTCATCGACATGCTGGCGGCGGCCATCGACGCGGCGGGCACCGCCGACCCGATCCCGGTCGCCGGGAAGCTGGAGGGCATGAGCTTCCCGGGCCCCCTGGGCGAGGTCCAGATGCGCGCCGACGACCATCAGACGCAGATGGCGCTGGTGGTCAGCACGCTGACGTCCGACGTTCCGAAGCACCTGATCTACAAGGGCAAGGATTTCGGCGTGGCGTTCAAGACGGACGGTGTCGTGACGCGCGCGGACACCACCTTGCCGACAAACTGCAAGATGGACCGCCCGGGCTGACCCAAAGGTCCGGCAGGTAGGCCGCGGCCGGCCCTCCAGCCTAGGGCTGGGCCGGCCGGCACGGGGGCGCCGCGGGGGGCCGCATGGAAGTCTTCGCCTTCTCCCTGTTCAACGGAATCCTCTACGGCATGCTGCTGTTCATGCTGGCGAGCGGCCTGACGCTGATCTTCAGCATGATGGGGGTGCTCAACTTCGCGCACGCCAGCTTTTTCATGCTGGGGGCCTATCTCGCCTACCAGATCAGCGCCTACGTCGGCTTCTGGCCGGGGCTGGCGGTCGCGCCCGTGATCGTCGGCGTGGTCGGCGCCGCGGTCGAGCGCTGGGGGCTCAGGCCCGTGCACAAGTTCGGCCACGTCGCGGAGCTGTTGTTCACCTTCGGGCTCGCATTCGTCATCGAGGAGGTCGTCCAGCTGATCTGGGGCAAGGTGCCGATGCCCTACGACATCCCGGCGTCCATGAACTTCGCCGCCTTCAGCTGGCAGGGCCTCGACTACTCGGCCTATCGCCTGTTCATGCTGGTAATCTCGGTGGCGATCTTCGCGGCGCTCTTCCTGTTCATCGCCAAGACCCGGATCGGCCTCATCATCCAGGCCGCGCTGACCCAGCCGAACATCGTCTCCGCGCTGGGCCACGACGTGCCGCGAATCTTCATGTGGACCTTCGGCTTCGGCTGCGCGCTGGCCGGGCTCGCGGGCGTGATCGGCGGCAACGTGCTCGGCACCGAGCCGGCCATGGCGATCACCCTGGGCCCCATCGTCTTCGTCGTCATCGTCATCGGCGGTCTGGGCTCGCTCTGGGGCGCGCTGATCGCGGCGCTGTTCATCGGGATCGTGGACAATCTGGCGATCTCCTACGACCTCTCCGTCTATCCCCTCTTCGCCGCCTTCGGCGTCGAGCGGGAGGTGACGGGCTTCATGCAGGATCTGGTGCGGCTGACCACCGCGAGCATCGCGCCGGTGCTGCCCTATTTCCTGCTGGTGCTGATCCTCATCGTCCGGCCGCGCGGCCTGTTCGGGACCCGGGACGTGTGATGGCCGGCCTGGCGCGGCGCTCGGGCATCTGGCTCGCGGCCTTCGGGGTCGTGCTCGTTCTGCCGTGGATCTTCCCCTCGGGCTTCGCGATTACCACGCTCAATCAAATGGGCGTGCTCATCATCTTCTCGCTCGCCTACAACATGCTGCTCGGCCAGGGCGGGATGCTGTCCTTCGGTCACGCGGTCTACTTCGGGCTCGCCGGCTACAGCGTCGCCCACGTCCTCAACGGTATCGGCGCGGGCATGCTGCCGTACGTCCCGGTGAGCCTCCTGCCCCTCGTGGGCGGGTTGGTGGGGCTCTTGTTCGGGATTCCCATCGGCTTCGTGTCCACGCGCCGGGCGGGCACCGTCTTCGCCATGATCTCGCTGGGCTTCGCCGAGATGATGACGGCCCTGACGCTGATCCTCATCGTGTTCTTCAACGGCGAGGAGGGCGTCCAGACGGACCGCTGGGCGGGCCCCGAACCGTTCGGCATCACCTACGGCCCGGACGTGCAGGTCTACTATTTGATCGCCGCCTGGTGCCTGCTGGCGACGCTGGCCATGTACGCGCTGACCCGTACGCCCTTCGGGCGCATGACCAACGCCGTACGCGACAATCCGGAACGCGTACAGTTCGTCGGCTACAGCACGCACCGGGTGCGCTGGCTGGCCTTCGCGCTGTCGTCGTTCTTCGCCGGCATGGCGGGCGCGCTGCACGCGCTCAACGTGGAGCACGTGGGCTTCGAGACCGTGGGCGTGGGGCAGTCCGGGCTGGTGCTGTTCATGGTGTGGATCGGCGGCGCCAGGGCCTTCATAGGCCCGATCTTCGGCGCCGTCGTCATCGCCTTCCTGAACAGCAACCTGAGCGGCATTACCGAGGCCTGGCTGCTCTATCTCGGGATCCTGTTCATGACCATCGTCATGTTCGCCCAGGGCGGGCTGTCCGGCCTGATTCTCATGCACGAGCCCATCTGGAAGACGGACCTGAAGCTGTTCCGGCCGATGGTCCGGCCCTATGCGGCGGGCATCGGCGCCACGATCGTCGCCTGCATCGGCGCGATCGGGCTGATCGAGCTGATCTACTTCATGTCCACGCGGTCGACCAGGGACACCGGGACGAGCCTCTACGCGGTGCCGGTGGACGCGGCGACGGTGCTGCCCTGGCTCGTCTGCGCCGGCGTCGCGGCGCTCGGCGCCGGGGCCTGCCGGCGCGCCTACCGGCCCATGGCCGCCAGCTATGCGGACGCCATCGAGAGCGTAAAGGCGGGGGCCGAGCGATGACGGCGCCCGCCCTCGAGCTGCGGAACCTGCGCAAGAGCTTCGGCAAGACGGAAATCATCCGCGGCGTCGAGCTGGCGGTCGAGAAAGGCCGGATTCATGCGGTGATCGGGCCCAACGGCGCGGGCAAGTCGACGCTCTACAACCTGATCACGGGCCTCCACCCGGTGACCTCGGGGCGCATCCTCCTCAACTGCGCGGACATCACCGGCAAGCCGCCCTACGAGATCGCCCGCAGGGGGCTGAGCCGCAGCTTCCAGGTCACCAACATCTTCCCGCGCATGAGCGTGCTCGAGAACGTCCGCTGCGCCATGCTCTGGGACCTGGGCTACCGCTACTCCTTCTGGCATTTCGTCGGCCGTCGCCGCGACCTGGCGGAGCGGAGCGAGGAGATCATGGAGCAGACCGGGCTCGCGTCGCGCCGCGGCGTCCC
>CAMYMY010000436.1 GCA_947259625.1 uncultured Kiloniellales bacterium
GTCGCCGGCAACGTTGACGGCCCGGTTGACCTGGCCCGAGATGGCGAGCTTGATCCGCTCCTGGCCGGAGGTCACGAGCTTCTCGGCCCCCGGTACGGCCAGCTTGGCGGTATCGACCGCCTGCTGCGCGGTGGATTTGGCCTCGCTCGCCTCGGTCTGCGCCTCGCTCGCCGTCCGCTTCAGGTCGTTCACCTGCTGTTGCAGGGAATCGAGGACCTCGGACTGTTTTTCAAGCTGCCGCTGCTGTTTCTGGATCACGTCCTGAAGCTGTTGAAGAAGCGCGGGATCGACGGTGGCCGTCTGCGCCCTGGCCGATACGACCAGGGGCACCTGTACGACAATCGCCAGAACGACGGCGTGCAGCCACCTTTTGGGAACCATCATCTTCACTCTCCTCTTCGCTGTACATCGACAACCTGCGGACCGGCCTAGGAGTCTATGGCCTCTTTTGGCCGCACCCTGTCGCACCGGAACTCCATTCCACAATCCCATCGTGTATTCCGCTTGCAGTTGGTGTTCAGCGCATGAACCACCTGTTCTATACGGCCGCGCCGGGCCGCTGGTCGGATCGCCGGAACCCTCGATGTCGCTCCGCTCGGTCTTTCGCACATGGACGAAGCTTCAGAGATGCAGTTCGCAGAGTTGGCGGGACTCATGCGATGCGTGAGGAAAGGCGACAACCTTGGCTGGATCGAGCTGCAATTCGGCATTCCGGCTGAGGATTCCAAGGCGCAGAGCGCGAAAGAACGACGGTCCCCCGGACGGTGGCTATCGGCCGTCCTTCTAGCGTTCTTGGTACAGGCGACCCTGTCGCTATCCGCCCGCTCTGGGATAGTGGCGGGCGACGCTTCGCCGCGCGAGAAGTTGCGTCACATCATCGAGCGACGGCGACAACGGCCCGGTCAGTTCGGCTCGCAGGCAGTGATGGTCGAGACACTGAAGGGGTGCGCCGATCAGCTGGAGCAGACGACCGCCGCAATGGGCAAATGACCAAAATCGGCCGGGTGCAGAGGTCTTGGTTGGAATGAACGAGTTTTTGGGATGAGCGCACGATTTAGATTTCACCTTGGGAGTTTGAAGAGGGGAGAGTCGCTTGGAAATGGAGAGTTGTTCGGCCCATTGGGAAAATAGCGGCAAAGGGTGTCGGATCGGCAAACCTGCGTGGCATCGCGTTGCAGCGAGGCCCAAGACGATTTCGCTGTTGGTGCTTTTGTCTCTCGGTGCCTGCACGAAGGTCGGCCCCGATTTCGAGATGCCCTCGGCACCCATTCAAGGGACTTGGCTCGAAGAGGCGGACAAGGGGGTAAAGGCCGAGCCCGCCGACTTCAGCACCTGGTGGCAGGTCTTCGAAGATCCGGTCCTGACCGAACTGATAGGTGCCGCCTACAAGCAGAACCTGACCTTGCAGTCGGCCGGCCTGCGCGTGCTCGAGGCGCGCGCGCAACTGGGCATCGCGGTCGGCGCGCAATACCCGCAGGTTCAGGACGCGGTTGGCCGCTACGCCTACAACGGGATAAGCGAGAATGAGCCGAACTTCGACAAACTCGACCTCAATTACCAGACCCTTACCGTGGGCATCGACGCCACCTGGGAGATCGATTTCTGGGGCAAATTCGCTCGCGCCATCGAATCCTCGGATGCCAGACTGGGCGCAACCGTCGCTAACTTTGATGATTTCCTGGTGATCTTGACCGCCGAAGTGGCGCGATTCTACGTCGTCGTCCGGGAAGCCGAAGAGCGCGTGCGCCTGGCGCGGGAGAACGCGGAGCTTCAGCGGCGCAGCTTTCGGATCGCGCGGGATCGCTTCCGCGCTGGCGCCGTGACTGAGCTGGACGTACAGCAGGCGCGGGCGCTCCTTGCGGAGACCGAATCAACAATTCCCGCGTTCCGGCTCTTACGCCGACAGGCGCAGAACGCGCTCGCGGTACTGCTCGGGGTCACGCCGGCGCGGCTCGCGGCGATCATGGGGGAAGAGGGCAGGATTCCAACGGCGCCGGAGCAGGTTGCCGTCGGCGTCCCCGCCGAGTTGCTTCGGCGCCGGCCGGATATTCGCCGGGCCGAGCTGGAAGCTGCCGCCCAGAGTGCACAGATCGGTGTTGCCCGCGCACAGCTTTTCCCGGCCATCAGCCTCGGTGGGTTTGTCGGTCTGCGGACCAGCGGCAGCGTGGATTCACGTTCGAACAACGCGGAACTCAGCGACCTCTTCGATAGTGACAGTTTCACCGGCTTCATCGGCCCGAGCATTTCCTGGCCGTTCCTGAACTACGGCCGGCTGACCAACAACGTTCGGGTGCAGGACGCCCGCCTGCAGGTTCTGATCGCCAACTATCAGAACACCGTGCTGGAGGCCTATCGGGAGGTCGAGGACGGCCTAGTCGGCTTCCTGCGCTCGCGGGAGCAAGCCGGGTTTCTGTCCATCAGCGTTAAGGCCTCGAAGCGCGCCGTGGAACTCGCCATGCTTCAGTACCGCAACGGGACCGCCGACTACACGCGGGTTCTGGAGACCCAGACCGCCCTGGTGGACCGCCAGGACAATCTGGCCGTTGCGCAGTCCGCCATCGCCCAGAACCTGATACTCAGCTACCGCGGCCTCGGCGGCGGCTGGCAGATCCGCGGCCCGAACGACTTCGTGCCGCCGGAAACGATCGAGGTGATGCGCACCCGCACCGACTGGGGCGATGTGCTGCCGGCGAGCGACCTCGGGGACGCTCCGGACAGCGGCATGGCGGCGGCGGAGACCAGGACCTACTTCCGCAGGCCGGACTTCTAGCGAGGGGTCGGATGATCAGGACAACTCAAGCCGACCAACCTCGGCCTGACCGCAACGATCCTGACCGACGGCACGGGCACTGGATGGGGGGATGGTCTCGACAGCGCGGGACGTGGTGCTGAAGGCCTTGAGCGGCCCGCGGGCAGTCTCCTGCTTGGTCGTCCTTATCCTCCTCTGATGGCGGCGATGTCCTACATCTCGGCGCTGGGAGGCTCGCCGAGTGGGCCTACATTCGAAGCTTGTCGATCTCCGGATCAAGACGCCAGAGCGCCGGGTCATCGCCTGGCAGCATCTGACCGACGTCTTTACCCACCTCGTCCTCGATCAGTGCATTCAGCTTTTCGTTCATCGCGAGCAGAAGATCGCCGTTCGCTTGTCGGTCCTGGGCGAGGTTGGTGAATTCCCAGGGGTCGGTTTCCAGGTCGAACAATTC
>CAMYMY010000437.1 GCA_947259625.1 uncultured Kiloniellales bacterium
GGGCGTGGCCCGTGCCCTGGCGCTCGATCCCGAGATCCTGTTCTTCGACGAGCCCTCGGCCGGGCTCGATCCGATCAGCTCGCGGCGCCTGGACGAGCTCATCCTGGAGCTGCGCGACAGCCTGGGGGCGACGATCATCGTCGTGACCCACGAGCTGGCGAGCATCTTCACCATCGCCAGCAACTCGGTGGTCCTCGATCCGGACACCAAGACCCAGATCGCGACCGGCGACCCGAAGTGGCTGCGCGATCACAGCGACAATCCGGCCGTCCGCGAGTTTCTGACCCGTGGAGAGGAGACCTGACCGTGCGTGCCGAATCGAAAGCGAGGGGGCGAGAGGCCTATGAAGAAAGCTAATCCCAAGACGGTCGGCGGCTTCGTCATCGGCGCCGCGGTAATCGGCGTGGCCGCGGTGATGGTGTTCGGAGGCGGCTGGCTGTTCGCCGACAGGGAGACCTTCGTCGCCTTCTTTCCCGGCTCGCTCATGGGCCTGCGCTTGGGCGCTTCCGTCGACATGCGGGGCATCCAGGTCGGCACGGTTACGGACCTCTGGGTCGAGGTGGATCCTGAAACCCTCGAGTTCACGATGCCGGTGCTCGTAACGCTCGACTATAAGCGCTTTCGAGGGGTTCTCGATCGCGAAGCGAGGAGGGATCAGGAGGGGTCCGATCTTCCGCAGCTCATCAAACAGGGACTGCGCGCGCAGCTGGCCGCGGAAAGCCTGGTCACGGGCCAGCAGAGCGTGCAGCTGGATTTCCACCCCGACACGGAGGTGAAGCTGGTCGAAACGGACCTCCCCTATAGCCAATTTCCCACGATCCCGTCGACCTTCGAGCAGGTCGAAAGCGGGCTTGGCGATGTCGTGAAAGGGGCAGGCGTGGCCCTCGCGAAAATCAACGACCTCTTGTCGGACGAGAACCGGGGCAAGGTGGCACAGACCCTCGACGATCTCCAAGACATCATCCGGATGGTCAAGGAGGACGCCCCGAGGTACCGGAAGCTGGTCGATGGAGCCAGCGAGACCTTGACGTCTTACAAGGCCCTGGCAGAGCGAGCCGACGGCATGCTGGCCGCCAACGAGGACGGCGTGAAAAAAGCCATTTCGGGCTTGCACGAAGCCGAGAGCAAGATCTCGGCCCTGGCCGAGCAAGCCACCAAATTGATCGAAGAGAACCAGAAAGGCATAACTGATTTCACGAACACGGGGCTCTATGAGCTGACCAACCTCGCCGTGGACGCACAGGCGGCCGTGGAGCAGTTGCGGCGGGTCCTGGAGGAGATGGAGCGCGACCCGGCGCGCTACTTCCTGGGCAAGCCGGGAGAAGTGGAGGTTCAATGATGGCCATGATCGATTCCAAGCGAAACAGGCCGACGCGGCGCTTTGTCGTCGTGTCCGGGTCCGCTTTCTGTCTTTTGTCCCTGGCCGGCTGCGAGCTGCCCGGCAGCGGTCCGGCGCCGCGGCGTATCCGGCTGAGCGCGGCCGACAGCTTCCCGCCCAATCTGCCCGCCGTCGCCTGGGCGCTTCAGGTCCAAGAACCGACCACCACGCTGTCGCTGGACACGGCCAGGATCGCGATCGGCACCGCCGGGGACATCAAGTATGTGGCGGGCGGCGAATGGGCGAGCCGGGCCCCGGAAATGGTCATGGAGCTGCTCGTGCAGTCGTTCAGGAACTCCAACAAGATCCTCACGGTCGGAGACCGGCGGGCGCGGATTCGCCCGGAGTTCGATCTCCAGCTGCGCCTGTCGGCGTTCCATATCGAAAAGACCGCCGATGACGCCGGGACGGTGCGCGTGGGCCTGGATACCACCTTGGTCAAGCGGCCGCAGCGCGACCCCATGGCCACCTCCGGCTTCGAATCCTCGGCGCAAGTCTCGCCCTTGGCGCTCGACGCCATCGTGGCCGCCTTCGACGAGAGCCTGCGGGACGTCATGGAGCAGGTCGTGGAGTGGACCCTGGAGACCGGCGCCAATGCGTGACCGGCCCGCTCGGTCAGGTCGAAAAAGATCGCCGAGTATTGCCCTTGACAATGGCCCCCGGGTGTAAGGCAATCGTCATGCTGGTCGTCCTGTGGGGTGCAGGATCGGCCGTACGGATCGGAATAGGGAAGGAATCAATGAAAAGGCTGATCGCAACCATACTTGTCACGGCACTCGTCCCGGGTCTGGCCGTGGCGCAGGACATCTTCATCTACCCGTCCAAGGGCCAGAGCCAGAAGCAGCAGGACCAGGACCGCTACGAGTGCCACAGCTGGGCCGTGCAGCAGACGGGCTTCGACCCGAGCCGGGCGGCCCCGCCGTCGGGCGCGGCGCCGCCGCCCAAGGAAGCGACCCAGGGCGGGCTGCTGCGCGGCGGCGCGCGGGGCGCGGCGGTCGGCGCCGTCGGCGGCGCGATCGCGGGTGACGCCGGCAAGGGCGCGGCGATCGGCGCGGCCAGCGGCGCGCTCATCGGCGGCTTTCGCAGGAGAGACCAGCGGCGGCGCCAGGATCAGGAGCAACGCAACTACCAGCAGGCCCAGGCCCAGCAGCAGGCCGCCGCGGGCCAGCAGCGAGATGGTTACAACCGCGCCATGGCGGCCTGCTTGGAAGGCCGCGGCTATAAGGTGAACTGAGACATGGGGGACCGGCTATGAGACGCTACCAGCTTGTATTCTTCGCGGCCAGCCTGGGCCTGTTGGCGGGTCCGGTATCGGCCGCCGGCTTCGACGGTTCCAAGCCGCTGATCTGCGCCTCGATCGAAGCGTTCGACTGCGCCTCGGGCGGCGACTGCCTCAAGGGCACCGCCGAGAGCATGAACGTGCCGCAGTTCATCCGCCTCGATTTCAAGGGCAAGGTGGCCAAGGCCACGCGTCCCGACGGGGAGGAGCGGATCAGCAAATTCGGAAGCATGACGCCAAACGACGGCGCGCTGATCCTGCAGGGCGTGCAGGGCGGTCTGGGCTGGAGCATGACGATTGCGCAGGACGGCGGCAAGATGGCCTTGACCGCGGCCGGCGAGGAGGTGGGGTTCGTGATCTTCGGTGCGTGCACCGTTCTCTGAATGGCTGGCGGCACGTTTCCGCCGACGGCGACTAAGGGTCTGGAACGGAATTACCGATGCGTTTGGTCGCGGCGAAATCGGCCCGCTGTTAGGAGCGAGGAGGAAGGACATGCCGGGCATATTCGACGACGAGCGACGCGGCAGCGGGCCGATTGCGC
>CAMYMY010000438.1 GCA_947259625.1 uncultured Kiloniellales bacterium
GGCGGTCTATGCCGAGGTGAAGTGCGTCTTCACGAACTCCGTGCCGGTCGACGCCTACCGCGGCGCCGGGCGGCCCGAAGCGGCCTACGTGGTCGAGCGCCTGGTCGACGCGGCGGCGCGCCAGCTGGGGCTGTCGCCGGTCGAGCTGCGCCAACGCAACATGATCGCTCCGGAAGAGCTGCCGCACACCACGGTCACGGGCCATGCCTACGACTCCGGCGACTTCGCGCGGATCCTGGACGAGGCCCTCGGCCAAGCCGACTGGGCGGGCGTCGCGGAACGCAAGGCCGAGGCCCGCGCGCGCGGCCTCTTCATGGGCATCGGCCTGGCGACCTATATCGAGTCCTGCGGCGGCGTCGGCGAGGAGGACGCGCGGGTCCGGCTCGACGCCGACGGCGGGCTCACCGTCTATGTCGGCACCCAGACCAACGGCCAGGGCCACGCCACGGCCTACACGCAGCTCCTGGCCGACCGCTTCGGCCTCGCGCCGGACCAGATCCGCGTGCGCCAGGGCGACTCGGACGACCTGGCCGAGGGCGGCGGCACCGGCGGCTCGCGCTCGCTGCTCATGGGCGGCCAGGCGATCAAGGGCGCGGGCGGGGTCCTGATCGACAAGGCGCGACGGCTGGCCGGGCAGATGCTGGAGGCCGCCGAGGCCGACATCGAGTTTTCCGAAGGCGTCTTCACCGTCGCCGGCACCAACCTCAACCTCGGCCTGGCCCAGCTCGCCGAGGCCGCGGCCGGCGGCACGGGCCCCGACGGCGCCCCCCTGCCCGAGGAGCTGACCGGCCCGCTCGAGGGCGACTACCATCAGGGGCCGCAGGCCCGGACCTTTCCGAACGGCTGCCACGTCTGCGAAGTCACGGTCGACCCGGAGACCGGCGCCGTAGACGTCGAGCGCTACGTCGTGGTCGACGACTTCGGCACCGTCATCAACCCCCTGCTCTGCGCCAGCCAGATCCACGGCGGCATCGCCCAGGGCCTCGGCCAGGCGCTCTTCGAGCGCACCGTGTACGACCCCGAGAGCGGGCAGCTCCTGACTGGCTCGCTGATGGACTACTGCCTGCCGCGCGCCGACGACCTGCCGGCCCTCGAGGTCACCCTGGTCGAGGACTTCCCCTGCGCGACCAATGCGCTGGGCGTCAAGGGCGCGGGCGAGGCCGGCGCCATCGGCGCGCCCCCGGCCCTGATCAACGCGCTCCTCGACGCGCTCGCGCCCCTCGGCGTGCGGACCATCGACATGCCGGCCACGCCCGAGCGCGTCTGGCGCGCGATCCGCGACGCGCAGGCGGCCGGGACATCGCCATGAGCCGGTCGGCGCCCCGCGACCCGGCCGGCGACCTGCTCGCCGCGATCACGGAGATCGCCGAGCGGGCCGGCGCGGTCATCCTGGAGCACTACGCCCAGGGCGCCGCCGTCGAGGTGCGCACCAAGGCCGACGCCTCGCCGGTCACCGCCGCCGACGAGGCGGCCGAAGACGTCATCCTCGAAGCGCTGGCCCAACTGACCCCGGAGATCCCCGTGGTCTCCGAGGAGGCGGCGGCGGCGGGGCACGTCCCGGACGTCTCGGGCGGCACCTTCTGGCTGGTCGACCCGCTCGACGGCACCAAGGAGTTCCTGTCCAGGAACGGCGAGTTCACGGTCAACATCGCGCTCGTCGAGCAGGGCGTGCCCGTCGCGGGCGTCGTCCACGCCCCGGCCCGCGCCCTCACCTGGACCGGCGCGAAACCCCTGGACGAGAGCGCCCCGGCAACCGCCGGCGTCGCCGAGACCGGCGGCCCGCCCCGCGAGATCCGCGCCCGGCCGATCCCCGCCGCCGGCGCCGTCGTCGTCGCCAGCCGCCGCCACGGCAGCGGCGTCGAGTTCGACGCCTTCCTGTCCGGCTACACGGTCGCCGACCGGATCACCGCCGGCAGCTCCCTCAAGTTCTGCCTGGTCGCCGAGGGCACCGCCGACCTCTACCCCCGCTTCGGCCGCACCATGGAATGGGACACCGCCGCCGGCCACGCCGTCCTCCGCGCCGCCGGCGGCAAGGTGCTGACGACCGAGGGCGCGCCGCTCGCCTACGGCAAGCCCGGCTTCGAGAACCCGTTCTTCATCGCGTATGGGAGGGGGTAGGCACACCGTCTCCGGAGTTCGAATTCGAGTAGGGACGCGGGTAACCCCGGGTCTCTACCGAGATCGGAATTCCGAATTTGCGTTCGCCCATTAGTTGTGCTATCATTCTTGACCTCCGGAAGGGATCATCCGTGGAAGCCCAGCTTAGACAGACTCCAAGAAGAGTGGAGGGTCTAGCATGGTAACATTCTGGATCGCACTATTCGTTCTGGCTATCGCGCTCACCGTCTGCGCAGGCGGATTACTAATCCTGTTTCATCAAAAAATAATCGTGAACGAACAAGGTGAAGTGACGAGCGTCGAAATACCTTTGCTCGGCAAATTAAAAACGAATTACCCTTCACTAGCAGCAATATTTATTGGTGTTTTTTTGGCCGCATTTGTTTGGAACAAGTGGACCATAGAATTAAAAAGTGAAAACATGCCGCTCGTTGCCAAAATCAATTTAGAACATGCATCGCCCAATGCTAGAAAGGACGTGTTCGTAGGCGTGATACCCCAGAAATATCACATATTCGAGAATGGCGTATTGCCGAACACGCCTCACGACATAATAATCTCTGTGGAGAAATCGGCTGACTATCAATTCGTTGTATATACTGTTGTTGGGGTTGATAACGACGGGCGGACCCAACGCGCCGTCGAGCATGGGCGCGTGAGAATCATCGGGGACTTTGAAAGAGGCGAGTTCGAAGCAACTCTGCGAGCGCAATGATCCAAGGCTTACCGAGATTCGGATTGGCGCTTCTTGTGGCCCTAGGGGTGTTTGTACCCTTGTCATTTCCAAACGCAGAAGAACCCGCGTTGAAGGGTCAATTGATGGCTCCGTCCGGTCAAGCCATTCAGGGCTTTCCGGTGATAATCGAGAGCACGAAGGGCCGGTACGTTACGACGACCGATCAGTCTGGCAACTTCTCGGTGTTTCAACTGCCGCCCGGCGAATACTCTGTGGCCCCGGCAAACGAGCCTGGACTCAAGAAGGAAGTCAAAATCGAACCAATAACGACAAAGTGGTACGAAATTTGGAAGAAGAATAAAGTAAAAACCATAGATCTCGGGAAAATAGAGAT
>CAMYMY010000439.1 GCA_947259625.1 uncultured Kiloniellales bacterium
ACCGGTCGGCTGCCGCAGGCGCCGCGCATTGCCGAGCTGCGCGTTCGTGACCCGCAGGGCACCTGGCTGATTGTCCGCAACCTCCAGCTGGACTGGTATCCTCTGGCCCTTTTCACGGGAACGCTGCACGTGAGCCGCCTCGAGATCCAACGTCTCGGAATCGAGCGGTCGCCCGAAAGCCCCCCTGGGACGGAGGACGAGTCCGGCGCGGTCAGCCTGGGCCCGCTGCCCGTCGAGCTGAAGGTCGAACGCCTGACCGTGACCGAGGTCGCGCTGGGCGAAGCCGTGCTCGGCACGCCCGCGGCCTTCCGGATCGAGGGCGTGGCGGCGACCGAGGACAGCGGGGACCTGAGCGCCACGCTCCAGGTCACGCGCAGCGACGGCGTGCCAGGCCGGATCGAAGCCGAAGCCCGCTATAGCCTGTCCGACCACCGTTTGGCGCTCAATCTGGAGGCGAGCGAGCCAGCCGGCGGGCTGATCGCCCGGGCACTCGACATCGCGGGGTTCCCCGCGGTCGATCTCAACCTGACAGGCGACGGGCCGCTGGACGCTTGGGACGGCCGCCTGACGCTCGCCCTGGCCGGCCTGGCGCGGCTCGAGGCCGACGTGGAGCTGGTCCTCGGCACCGATGTCGGGTTTCGGATCACGGGCCGGGCGGACAGCGAGCGGCCCTTCGAGGAGCTGCCGTGGCTGCTTGTCTCGGGCGGCACGACCTTCGGCGTCGACGGCCGCTGGCTCCAGCCCACCAGCCTCGTGATCGACCAGGCCCGGCTCGAAAGCGCGGCCGTCGATCTCAGCCTTGCCGGCCGCTTGGACACAGAGTCCCTCGATCTGGAGGCCGAGGCGCGCGCGCGGGTCAAGGACCATACGGTTCTCGCCTCGCTGGTCGCCGGGGCTGAGCTGCATGACTTGAGCGCCACGGCCGTGGCGCAGGGATCGCTTGCGGCGCCGGCGCTCCGCTTGCGCGCCGGGGCGGCAAGGCTGCGCCTGCCCGGAGCCGAAGCCGGCGAGCTCGCTCTGACGGCGGAGACGAGCGGCCCGCTATTCCAGCCAAACCTGCGGCTGGCCGTCGAGGTCGCGCGGCTCGAGACGGCAGGCGCGTCCGCCGAGCGGGTCACCGCCGAGGTCAAATTCGTCCCCGATGCGCCGCTGGACCGGGCGCCGCTCTCGGGCCGCATCACCGCTTCCGGCGCGGCCGAGCCGGTCCGGATCGAGGTGGCATCGGATTGGCAGCCGGCGCTGGGACAGCGGCTCGCCTGGCGGCTCGACGGCCAAGTCGATCTGGGCGCCGGCAAGCTCACGGCCAAGCGGATTTCGATCGCAACGGAGACCCTGCAGGTGACCGGCTCCGGAGTCTACACCCTGGGGACGGGCGCGGCGCGGGCCGACCTAGAGGCCGCCTATCCCGACCTGGGAGCCCTTGCTGCACTGCTTGAGACCGAGGCGGCGGGCCATGCGCAGCTGGCGGCATCGGTGACCGTCGGCGGCTTCGGCGAAACCCTGAGCGCGGAACTGTCGGGCGAGCTTCAGGACCTGGTGCTCGGGGAGCCCGTGGCCCAGGCCCTGCTCGCCGGCCGAGCCCGCTTCGATGCGGAGCTGTCGCTGGCGCCGGCAGAGGGACTCCGCCTGCGCAAGCTGGCCGTGGAGACCGGCGCGGCGGCGGTCACGGGCAACGGGCTGCTCGGTCCGGATTTTCGACGGCTCGAGGCCAACTATAGGGCGGAGGTGGAAGACCTCAGCGGCCTGGGCGCGGCGCTCGGCCGACCACTTTCCGGGTCCGCCAGGCTTGAGGGGCGCGTCGAGGGCGCGCTCGACAGCCTCGGCCTGTCGGGCAGGCTGACGGTCGCGCAGGCCACGCTCGATGGGCGGCGCCTGGGCAAGCTCAACCTCGACTACCTGGCCCGGGACGTGCCGCGGCAACCGGCGGGCCGCCTCGACGCGACGCTCAGCGGCCCCTTGGGCGAGTTCAGCGCGAATACGCGCTACCTCTACGACGGAGCCGCTCTCGACCTGAGCGAGCTGTCGCTCGAGGGCAACCGGACACAGGTGCGGGGCCGCGCGCGGATTCCGGTCGCCGGCGGTCCAGTCGCGGCCGAGATTTCCGTCCAGGCGGAAACGCTCGAGCCCTGGCTGGCGATGGCCGGGTTGGCGGCGGTGGGCCGGGGTCGGGCGCAGGTGACGCTGACGGCCGTCGGGTCGCGCCAGGCGGCTGCGCTGGAGGGCGCGTTCGACGACTTGGCGATACGGTTGGAAGACGGCGCGAGCTTGCGCATTTCCAAGCTCGAAGCGGAACTGAAGAGCGAGGATCTGCTGGGCGCGCGCCGCGGCACCGCCGCGCTCACCGCGCGGGATCTCGCCCTCGACGAGCTTGCCCTGCGGACGATCAAGGCCGAAGCGGCAGGCGGGCCCGCGGGCGGTACGGTGAACCTCTCCGTCGCGGGCAAATGGTACGGCGAGCTGCAGCTGCAGACCGAGGGCCAGGTGTCGGTCTCGGAGGATACGCTGTCGCTCCAGGTTTCACGGCTCGACGGCAAGGCGCTCGGCGAAACAACGAGGCTCCAGCGGCCGCTGCATATCACCCGCAGCGCAAAGGCGTGGGAGGTCGCGGACCTCGATTTGGCCTACGGCGCGGCCCGGCTGAGCGGCGCGGCGCGGCTCGGGACCGAGCGCGTCTTGGCCGACCTCTCGGCCGCGCATTTTCCTATCGAGGCGCTCGAGCCGTTCCTGGGCGCGCAGTCCGCTACGGGCCTGGTGGACGCGAGCATCCAGATCGACGGCCCGCCAGCAGCGCTCACCGGGCGCATGACGCTCAACGCCACCGAGCTCAGGCTCGCGGCGCTGGAGGATGGCCCGGTTCTTGGACTGACGCTAAAGGGCGTCTGGCAGACAGGCCGGCTTGCCGTTGCCGGCCGGCTGAGCGGCCTGGCCGAGGAGGATGCGGTGCTGTCCGCGGCCCTCCCTCTGAGGCTCGACGCCGCCACCCTGACGCCCAACGTGCCGCCGAGGGAGACGCTCTCCGGCCGGCTGACGTGGCAGGGTCCGGTAGAGCCGATCTGGGCCTTGGTGCCGATCACGGGACAGACGCTCGCCGGCACGGCCACGCTCCAAGTCGAGCTATCCGGCACGCTCGAGCGGCCCGAGGTGACCGGACGGCTGGCGATTCAAGAGGGCGAGTACGAG
>CAMYMY010000440.1 GCA_947259625.1 uncultured Kiloniellales bacterium
AACGCTATCAGCCCGTTGCGCCGGCGCATGATCGAGGACATGACGGTCCGCGGCTTCACGGCCTGCACGCAACGAGAATACATCGCGGCGGTGAGGAATTTCACGGCCTTTCTGGGCCGCGCGCCGGATCGGGCGGATGCGGAGGATCTGCGGCGCGTCCAGCTGCACATGCGATCCGAGGGATCCTCGGCGACGACCATGAACGCCGCTGTCTCGGCCTTGCGTTACTTTTTCGGCGTGACGCCGGGGCGTGGCGATGCCGAGGTCGGGATGACCACGGTGCGCCAAGCCCAGCGGCTGCCGGTGATCCTAAGCCCCGAGGAGGTGGCGCGGCTCCTGGATCAGAAGGCGGCAAAGGGGTCAGGTCTTGTTTTAATATTTTTTATGGCGCACGCTCTGCCACCTGTCCCGACCGTTGCGCAACGCAGACGCGGGCGCGTGGCATCATGTGGCCACCCGGCTGGCCCTAGCTCCAAGCGGGCCGGCGCGATGCCATGGAATTGGGCGCGGCGCTCGGCTACGCTACCCAACAAGGGAGAGGTCCATGGAGCGCCGTCTCGCCGCGATCCTTGCCGCCGACGTGGCCGGCTACAGCCGGCTCATGGAGGCCGACGAGGAAGCGACGGTCCGCGCGCTGGGCGCGTGCCGAGAGGTCGTCGACCGGCTGGTCGCGGACCATCGCGGCCGGGTGTTCGGCAGCGCCGGCGACAGCGTCGTCGCCGAATTCCCGAGCCCGGTCGAGGCGGTGCGCTGCGCCGTCGATATTCAGCGCGAGCTCGAGATTCTCAACGCCGATCGGCCCGAGGATCGGCGCATGCGCCTTCGCATCGGCGTCAACCTCGGCGACGTGGTCGTCGAGGGCGACAACCTCCTCGGCGATGGCGTGAACATCGCGGCGCGCCTCGAAACGCTCGCCGATGCCGGGGGCGTCTGCCTTTCGCGCTCTGTTCTCGACCAAATCAAGACGCCGCTCGATCTGGGGTACGAATACCTCGGCGAGCACGCGGTCAAGAACATCGCCGAGCCGGTCCGGGTCTACCGCGTGCTGAGCGAGCCGGAGGCGGCCGGCAAGATCATCGGCGAAACGACGCGAGCCAAGCGGGCGTGGAAGCGGGCGGCCGCCGCAGCCGCCGTGGTTCTGCTCGTTGGAGCGGCCGCCGCGGTGACGTGGCTGAGGCCGTGGGAGCCGACGGTCGAACCGGCATCGGTCGAGCGGATGGCCTTCCCGCTTCCCGAAAAACCCTCGATCGCCGTGCTGCCCTTCGACAACCTGAGCGGCGACCCCGGGCAAGACCATGTGGCGGACGGCCTCACGGAAGACATCATTACGGCGCTCTCCCAGGTCTCCAGCCTGTTCGTGATCGCCCGCAATTCGACCTTCGTCTACAAGGGCACGCCGGTGAAGGTGCAGCGGGTCGCGGAGGACCTGGGGGTGCGCTACGTGCTCGAGGGCAGCGTCCGGACGTCGGGCGACCAGGTGCGAATCGCCGCCCAACTCGTCGACGCGCTCACGGGAAACCACCTCTGGGCCGAGCGCTACGACCGCAGGATGACCGACCTCTTCGCCCTGCAGGACGAGATCACCGACCGGATCGTCGTGGCCTTGCGCATCAAGCTGACCGAGGGCGAGCAGATGCGCGTCCATCGAAAGCACACGCGCAGCTTGGCGGCCTGGTACCTCCTCGGCAAGGGTGTGGAGCACTTCAACCACACGACCAAGACCGGCAACGCCGATGCCCGCCGGTGGTTCGACAAGGCCCTCGAGGTCGACGGACGCTACGCCCTGGCTTACGCGCTCCTCGCCTGGACCCATTGGCACGACGCGTTTCACGGATGGAGCGAAAACCGAGAAGCGTCTCTCGAGCGCGCCTCCTTCCTGGCCAAGAAGGCGCGGGCCCTGGACGACGCGTTGCCCGACGTCTATGCGCTCCAGGGTGCCATTCATCTGTTGCAGGGGCGATTCGACGCCGCCCTGGCCGCGGGGGAGAGGGCCGTCGCCCTGAATCCCAACCATGCGACCAACACGGCGATTCTCGCCCTGATCCTCCAGAACGCCGGTCGGCCGCAGGAGGCCATTCGGATGTTCAAGACGGCGATGCGCCTCAGCCCCTACTATCCGGCTTGGTTTCTGGAGGTCCTGGGCTTCTCCTACCTCGCCGCCAAGCAGCCGGACGAGGCGCTTGTCGCCTTCGGGACGTTCCTGGAGCGCGAGCCCGGCGCCGTGCACGCCGCCCATGCCCACGTCGGGCGCGCGCTCGCCCACCACGCGCTCGGCCGGGACGACGCGGCGCGCGCCGAGGTCGCCAAGGCCGTCGAGGCCGACGCCGAAATCTCGCTGACGCATTTCAAGAAACTCAAGCTCGACAAGACAAGGGCGGAAGACGAGAGCGGGCTCGCGGTCCTGCGCAGCCTGGGCTTGCCCGAGTGAGCGGACCCGTCCATCGGGCTTGCCGCGCCGGGCGCGCTTCGGCCCAAAGCCAAGAGGCGGCTTTCCCATCTCTCGGTCGTCGCGATAGGATCCGGTGCCATCGGGCATGTCTTCGTTGCACAGCAAATCGGAGGTTGCCGTGAGCCTGGAAAAGCCGCGCCGAGATCGTCGCATAGACTACATCGAGTTCACTGTCGCCGACATCGCCCGAACGAAGGCCTTCTATGGAACGGCGTTCGGCTGGACCTTTACCGACTATGGACCGGACTACTGCGAGTTCTCGGACGGTCGTATGAAGGGCGGATTCGGCGCCAGCGGACCCGTGCGGCCGGGCGGACCTCTCGTGGTTCTCTACGGCTCCGACCTTTCGGAGACCTCGGGTCGCATCGAAGCCGCCGGAGGCAAGATCGTCAGACCGGTCTTCGAGTTTCCCGGCGGCCGCCGCTTCCATTTCACGGACCCCGACGGCTACGAGCTCGCCGTCTGGAGCGAAACCTAGGTGTTGATCGAGCCCGCCTTCGGATCGCTTTCCCCGTTCGGGCCTCGACCGATGACGGTCGGCTGCCAGGGGCAAAGCCGAAGGAGCCGGCCCAGAAAAGCGGGGGTCGAGGCATGGACTTCGGGTGATCAGGGTAGAGCAGACCACCTGGGCCGGCCCGCGGAACGATAAGGTCTAGCCATTGCACCGGAAGTGCCCCAAGTTATCAAATTTGGTAGCGGGCCTTCAGCCTATTGGTCCCCCGCCAACC
>CAMYMY010000441.1 GCA_947259625.1 uncultured Kiloniellales bacterium
CGGCGCCCAGGCCGCCTGGCACGACCGCTGCATTGCGCGTTTCTTCGAAAGCATATTGGCGTGACCTAACGCACCGGGTGTTCCGGGCCGCGGCCGCGGTAGGCGTCGATGAAGGCGGCGGCGAGCGGCGCGTCGAAGCGCTCCAGGCGCAGCTCCTTGGTCCAGGCGGTCAGCACCAGTCCTTCGCCCAGGCCGGGCATGGGGATCGCGAGCAGCCCGTCCCACTGGCCCGTGTAGAGCCCGGTCCAGTCCTTCAGGGTCGCGATCACCGCCTCGCCCGGGCGGTCGTAGTAGATCACGACATTGCCGTGCTCGAGCGCGTGGACCACGCGGGTCGGAACCTGTGCCGTCTCGTGGAAGCCGGTCTTCGCCCAGGTCGTGTCGTGCGGCCCGGAGGTCGGGGTGCTGTCGCCGTAGCTGTGGGTCTCGCCCGGGCCCAGATGGCGGCGGCCCTTGTTCGTCTCGCCCTCCACGGCGTCGAGGCGGTCGCGCCCCTGCTCGGCCAGGGCCAGGAAGGCGCTCTCGCTCCGGCTGGCGGTATACCAGTACATGCCGCCCGCCACTACTGCGGCCAGCGCCACGACGGCGATCACGACGTTGAGGCGGCGCGTGCCGGGCGTCGCCTTGCCGCCCCAGCTGACCTTTCCGGCCTGGGACGGGCTTTTCTGCCGTTTCCTGGATTTGGGCATGGGTCCTTCCCGCTGTGCTTTCCCGTCCTTGGAGATAGCGCCTTTCAGCCGTCCGGCAATCGCTTTTTGCCGAGCAGGCCCTCGGGCCGGAGGGCCAGCACGGCGGCGAGCAGGGCGAAGACGGCCAGATCCTTGTAGGCGATCGTCAGGTAGGCCGACCAGAAGGTCTCGATGAGGGCGATCAGGATGCCGCCCAGCATGGCGCCGGGGACCGAGCCGATGCCGCCGACCACGGCCGCGGTCAGCGCCTTGAAGCCGAGCAGCGCGCCCATGTGGAAGCTCACCCCGCCGTAGTAGAGCGCGACGACGAAGCCGGCGACCGCGGCATAGGCGCCGCCCAGCGCGAAGGTCAACCCCGCCGTCCGGTCCACGTTGATGCCGCAGAGCGCCGCCATGCCGCCGTCCTGGGCGCAGGACCGCCAGGCGAGGCCGAACCTGCTGCGCGCGACCAGGCCCCAGTGGGCGGCGTAGAGCCCGGCGACCAGCACGACGACGATGATCTGCGCCGCGTTTATGGCGACCGGAAAGCCGGCGGCCTCGGCGAGCGGGTAGCTCTCGCTGAACACCGGGTGCAGCCAGCGGTCGCCCGCGCCCCGGGTCAGGCGCACGGATTCCTGCAGGAAGATCGCCAGGCCGATGGTGGCGATCAGCGCCGCCTGCGAACCGCTGCCGCGCAGGGGGCGGAACACGACGCGCTGGATCGCCCAGCCGTGCACGGCCGTGGCGGCGACGGCCAGGAGCAGGGCGGCCAGGAGCGCCAGCGGCAACGCGAAGCCGCCGGCCGCGGCGAAGAGCACGATCGCCAGCCAGGCGGTGAAGGCGGCGACCATAGACAGCTCGCCGAAGGCCAGGTTGATCCTGCCGATGATGGCGTAGACCAGAGTATAGGCGACGGCGAGCAGGCCATAGACGCTGCATATGACGAGCGCGTTGATGACGGTCTGCAGAAGATAGAGCGGGGAGCCGACGGCCGTGGCCTCGTCCGGAGCCGCCGCCTCGCGCGCGCCGGCCTGGGCCTCCAGCGACCCCAGCCAGAAGCGCCGCAGGATCTGCAGCTGTACCTCGCTGAGCACGCCCTCCCGGTCGGTCGCCACCGCCGTCAGCCTGCGCCGTTCGGCCTCCAGACCGCCGCCGCCGAAGCGGCAGGAGATCCAGCGGGTCTCCGGTCCTTCCGGCCTGCCATGAACGCGGTAATGAACGACGACCGCGCTCCTTGCGGCGGGGTCGCGCTCCCCGCGCAGAAACTCGACGCGCCTTCCGGGCTCTTCGAGCGCCGGGATCACCCGTTCGCAGTCCCGCACCTGCTCGATGTCGACCCGCTCGCAGGCACCGAGCGCCAGCGTTGCCAGGATCAGCAGGAAGAGGGGACGGCAGGCAGGACGGGCCGGTCGCGGAGGCATCGGCCGGCCGGGCCGGGTCACCCCGCCTTGAGGAGCGCGGCGGCCTCGGGCGCGGCGTAGGTCAGGATCGCATCGGCCCCGGCGCGCTTGAAGGCCAGCAGGGTCTCCATCACCACCTTGTCGTTGTCGAGCCAACCCTGTGCGACCGCGGCCTTGAGCATCGCGTACTCGCCGCTGACGTTGTAGACCAGGGTCGGCACTCCGAAGGCGTCCTTGACCCGGCGCACCACGTCGAGATAGGGCAGACCGGGCTTGACCATGACCATGTCGGCGCCCTCGTGCAGGTCGAGCGCCACCTCGCGCAAGGCCTCGTCGGTGTTTGCCGGGTCCATCTGGTAGGTCTTCTTGTCGCCGGTGAGCGCGCCGCCCGAGCCGACCGCCTCGCGGAACGGCCCGTAGAAGGCCGAGGCGTACTTGGCCGAATAGGCGCAGATCTTGACGTCCTGGAAGCCGGCCTGGTCGAGGCCTTCGCGGATCGCGCCAATGCGCCCGTCCATCATGTCCGAGGGCGCCACGACGTCGCACCCGGCCGCGGCCTGGGCCAGGGACTGGCGGACCAGCATCTCGACCGTCTCGTCGTTGAGGATGCGGCCGTCGGCGACCAGGCCATCGTGGCCCAAGCTGTTGTAGGGGTCGAGCGCCACGTCGCAGAACACGCCGAGATCGGGCAGGTTCTCCTTGAGCAGGCGGAGCGCCCGGCACACCAGGTTCTCCGGGTTCGCGGCCTCGGCGCAGTCCGCGGTCTTGAGCGCATCGTCGGCGTAGTAGGGAAACAGCGCGAGCGCCGGGATGCCCGCCTCGGCGGCCCGACCGGCCGCCTCGACCAGTGTGTCGAGGCCGTAGCGCACCACCCCGGGCATGGCAGCGACCGCGCTTTCGCCGGGGGCCTCCTGGACGAAGACCGGCCAGACCAGGTCATCGGCGGCTAGGCGCGCCTCGGCCACCAGGCGCCGGCTCCAGGCGTCGGTCCGGTTGCGCCGCATACGCACCTGCGGATAGGCGCCCAGCGCCTCGGGCGCGCGCGCGGCCGGCGGCTCCGGCAGGCGCCGCAGGAAGGCGTTTTCCTTGGTCTTCGGTGTCGCCATGG
>CAMYMY010000442.1 GCA_947259625.1 uncultured Kiloniellales bacterium
GGGCCAGCGCCGCGGCGCCGGCGACCGCCTCGATGCGGCGCACGCCCGCGGCCAGTGCTCCTTCGCCGACAATCTTGAAGAAGCCGATGTCGCCGCTGCGCCGCACGTGGGTGCCGCCGCAGAGCTCGGTCGAGTAGGCTTTGCTCTCGCCCTTGGCCGCGTCCTCGCCGCCCATGGCGACCACGCGCACCTCCTCGCCGTATTTCTCGCCGAACAGGGCCAGAGCGCCGGCTTCGACCGCCTCGTCCGGGGTCATGAGGTGCGTCTCGGTCCCGGCGTTCGCGCGGATGCGGGCGTTGACCAACTCCTCGACCGCCAGGATGTCCTCGGCCGTCAGCGCCTTGGGATGGGAGATGTCGAAGCGCAGGCGGTCGGGCGCGACCAGCGAGCCCTTCTGGGTGACGTGGTCGCCCAAGCGGCGGCGCAAGGCCTCGTGCAGCAGGTGCGTCGCCGAGTGGTGGACGCGCAGGCCGGCGCGGCGCTCCGCGTCGACGCGCAGCTCCACCGCCTCGCCGACCGCGAGCTTGCCGCGCGTCACCTCGCCGATATGGACGTGGAGGTCGCCCAGTTTCTTCTGGGTATCGTCGATCCTGGCCTCGGCCCGGGCGGCGCTGAAGAACAGCCCGGTATCGCCGACCTGGCCGCCGGATTCGCCGTAGAAGGGGGTCTGGTTGACGATGAGCTGGACCGGCTCGCCCGGCGCGGCCTCCCGGACCTCCTTGCCGTCCTTCAGGATCGCGAGAATCCTGCCCTCGGCGTGCTCGGTCTCGTAGCCCAAGAATTCGGTGGCGCCGAGGCGTTCGCGCAAGTCGAACCAGAGCGCCTCCGTGGCCGCGTCGCCCGACCCGGCCCAGGCCTTCTTCGCCTTTTCGCGCTGTGTCTTCATGGCGGCGTCGAAGCCGGCCGTGTCCACGCCGCGCCCCTGGCCGCGCAGGATGTCCTGGGTGAGGTCGAGGGGGAAGCCGTAGGTGTCGTAGAGCTTGAAGGCGACCTCGCCGGCCAGCGTCTGGCCGTCGCCCAACCTGCCGGTTTCCTCGTTCAGCAGCTTGAGGCCGCGATCGAGCGTGCGGTTGAAGTTGCGCTCCTCGAGCTTGAGCGTCTCCGTGATCAGCGCCTCGGCGCGCTTGAGCTCGGGAAAATGGTCCCCCATCTCGCGCACCAGGGTCGGCACCAGGCGCCAGATCATGGTGTCCTTGACGCCCAGCTTGTGCACGTGGCGCATGGCCCGGCGCATGATCCGGCGCAGCACGTAGCCGCGCCCCTCGTTGGACGGCAGGACGCCGTCGGCGATCAGGAAGGCGGTGGCGCGCAGATGGTCGGCGATCACCCGGTGCGAGACCGCCTGCGGACCGTCGGGCGCGACCCCGGAGACCTCGGCCGAGGCCTCGATGATGTGGCGCAGCAGGTCGACCTCGTAGTTGTCGTGCGTGCCCTGCAGCACCGCGGCGATGCGCTCGAGCCCCATGCCGGTGTCGACCGACGGCTTGGGAAGCTCGATCCGGCTGCCCGGCTCGATCTGCTCGTACTGCATGAACACCAGGTTCCAGATCTCGATAAAGCGGTCGCCCTCCTCGTCGGGGCTGCCCGGCGGCCCGCCCGGGATCGCCGGCCCGTGATCGTAGAAGATCTCGGAACAGGGGCCGCAGGGACCGGTGTCGCCCATGGCCCAGAAGTTGTCCGAGGTCGGGATCCGCAGGATCCTGCTGTCGGGCAGGCCGGCGATTTTCCGCCACAACTCGGCCGCCTGGTCATCCTCCGCATAGACCGTAATCAGCAGCCGCTCCGGGTCGAGGCCGTATTCCCTGGTCACCAGGTTCCAGGCCAGCTCGATGGCCAGGTCCTTGAAGTAGTCGCCGAAGGAGAAGTTGCCCAGCATCTCGAAGAAGGTGTGGTGCCGGGCGGTATAGCCGACGTTCTCTAGATCGTTGTGCTTGCCGCCCGCGCGCACGCACTTCTGCGAGGTCACCGCCCGCTTGTAGGGGCGGCTCTCGGCGCCGGTGAAGACGTTCTTGAACTGCACCATGCCGGCGTTGGTGAACAGCAGCGTCGGATCGTTGTGCGGCACGAGCGGCGAGGAGGCCACGACCTCGTGGCCGTTGCGCGCGAAATAATCCAGGAATCCACCGCGGATCTCTTTGGCCGTTGTCATGGGTTTCGCTACTCCGGCTGCCCCAAGCGCCGGGCCTGAGGGCAAAAACCGGAACCATTCCGATTTTGGTCCGAAGAGGCTGGCTTATTGGCTGGGGCTATTTACCCCGCCCGCCCGGACCTGTCCAGTTCAGGGGCCGCGCGGATGTAGCCCATTTGGTCATGGATTTCGACAGATCGCGGACGCGGCGGGCCCGAGCGGAGCGACAGGCGGGACGCCGTCTCGCGCCTGCAATGCCGCAGGCGTCACTCGGCCCGGGCCGGGAATGCCGTCCGTCGCCCGGCCGCCCGGCGCTGCACCGGGCCGGCGTCGAGCCGCCTGCCGCGCAGGCCGCCGAACGTCGTGTCGGGTCAGCCGGCCGGCTCGGCCTCGGCGCCCTCCACCGCTTCGGGGCCGTCGGGGCCGTCGGGGCCGTCGGGGCCGTCCGGTCCCTCGAGCATCGCCGAGGCGACGAGCCCGGCGTTCTCCCGGATCTTCTGTTCGATCGTATCGGCGATGCCCGGGTTTTCCTTGAGGAAGGTCTTGGCGTTCTCGCGCCCCTGCCCGACCCGCTGGCCGTCGAAAGAGAACCAGGAGCCGGACTTCTCGACGATGCCGGCCTGGACCCCGAGGTCGAGCAGCTCGCCGGTCTTGGACACGCCCTCGCCGTACATGATGTCGAACTCGACCACGCGGAACGGCGGCGCCATCTTGTTCTTGACCACCTTGACCCGGGTCTGGTTGCCGACCACGGTGTCGCGGTCCTTGATCGCGCCGATGCGCCGGATGTCGAGCCGGACCGAGGCGTAGAACTTGAGCGCGTTGCCGCCGGTCGTGGTCTCGGGACTGCCGAACATCACGCCGATCTTGTAGCGGATCTGGTTGATGAACAGCACCATGGTATTGGACTTGGAGATCGAGCTGGTCAGCTTGCGCAAGGCCTGGCTCATCAGGCGCGCCTGCAGGCCGGGCAGCTGGTCGCCCATGTCGCCCTCGAGCTCGGCCCGCGGCACCAGGGCGGCCACCGAATCGATCACC
>CAMYMY010000443.1 GCA_947259625.1 uncultured Kiloniellales bacterium
CGGACCAGCCCGACTGGTCCAGCCAGCGTAGTGGGGAAGGGTTAAGCTTTGCCTTCCCGGCCCCGGCGCGCGGCGCGCGGCGAGGAGCGGGGAGGGGAGCGGGGAGGGGAGCGCGGCTCGCGTCGGCGGCTCGACCGTCCCGCGCGGAACGAAGTCAAGGTTCGTTAATGGTATTCCGGTAGTTTCGTGCCCGACGTGATACTCGCCGGAGGCTCGTAGCGGACATGTTTCAGAGTAAGGCGGTTGCCGAACCGGCGCCGGATATCGACGCCGGAAACCGCAACGGATACAGGAAGCCGATCCAGCATTCGGTCATCGGCGCGGACCTGACGATCACCGGCGACCTCGTGAGCTCGGGCGACATCAAGGTCGACGGCCGGATCGACGGCAACATCACCTGCCGCACGCTGACGCTGGGCGACGAGCCCCTGCTCAACAGCGAGATCGCGGCCGAGACGGTGCGCATCTGCGGCACCTTCAACGGGCAGGTCAGGGCCAACAAAGTGGTGCTGACCAGGAACGCCAAGGTAAGTGCGGATATCGCCCAGGAGGTGCTGGAAATCGAACCCGGGGCGGTCCTCGAAGGCAACGTCAGGCGTCTGGTGCCGAGCAAGCCGAACGGCGCCGCCTGAAACCAAAGGCATGATTGACCCCTGATCCGCCCATGGGCCGAAATGCGGCCGTGCAGGCGCGCTCGACGTGAGCGCGGACGGTCCTGCCGACTCCCGCGCGCGGTCGCGAACAGACTGATTTCCCGGTGGTCCGGTCCGAACGATCCGATCGAGGCCCTGCGGCGGCCGGGACCGAAGAAATACCGGCTTGTTAAGAACTTGTTAGAAGTCTGCGGATAAGATTAGTCCATATGCAATATACGTTCCCTGCTGTGATGTTGCATGTGCCTCCCTTTCAAACTGCCCCGCCCTCCCGGCGGGGCATTTTTTTCGCGCGCGCCGCGGAGGACCTCCGGCCGCGGCCACCGCCGGAATTTCGGCGGGCGGGGCTGGGTTCGGAGGTGCCGTCTCCCCGACGCGGTTCGTCTTGATTCTTGACGAACGTCATTGAATAGGATAATAGGCATATACTCGTGAAGCTGCGGCAGCGGACCGCCTGCCAGACACCGAGCCGTCAGAAGCTTGATCTCACGCCAAGGCGGCGGTCACGACGATCTCGACAAGATCGTCGCCCGCCAAATCCGCACCGACACAGGCCCGCTGAGGCCAGTTCTCTTCGCCGCCGACCCACGCGCACCATACCGCATCCATATCCGCCTTCATCGACATGTCCCTCAGATAGACGGTCGCTTGTAGCAATCTGCCTTTGTCGCTGCCCGCCTCCAGGAGGGTCCTTTCAAGCGTTTCCAGCGTCAGCCGGGTTTGCTCCGATATGCTCTTCGCCGAGGTCGTATCGGTCGCAACGGCATAGACGAGGCCGCCGTTCACCACCGCGCGGCATCGTCCCTTATGTTTTCCGGGAAATCGCTTGATCGCCATGAGTCTTCCTTCTCGGATTGTGGACCGCGCCCGCACACTGTCGCCTCTCGACCCGGACTCAAACCCTGCACCGGAACGATGACCGTTTTCGGACACCAAGTCGACAGGAGAGTCCGCTTCGCGCCTTCGGCTCTGCGGGACTCGGGCAGGTCGTTTCGGTCGCCGCGCCGGGGTGCTAGGCTGTGGAAGAGGCCGGTTCACCGATGGGAGAGTGGCATGACGGATTTCGACGGCGAGGCCTTCGTTAAGCGGTTCAATGCCGTGTGGGACGCGCACGATGTCGACGGCATCGCCGAGATGTTCACGGACGACGTCGTCTTCGAGGCGTCCTTCGGCTCCGAGCCCTGCGGCGAGCGCGCGGTCGGGCGGGAGGCGGCGCGCAAGCTGGCCGCTGCGGTCTTCGAGAAGATCCCCGACCTGCATTTCGAGGAGATCCGGCACTTCGTCACGCCCGAGTTCGCGGTCGTGGAGGCGGTGACCACCGGGACGCCGGTGGGCGGCGCGCCCTACGAGGTCCACCTGGTCGACCTGCTGACGATCCGCGACGGCAGGATCGCGGCCAAGCGCTCCTACCGCAAGGCCCGGCTCTAGAGCGGGGGCCGCGCCGAGAGTCTGACTCTAAATAAAATGTATGATATCAGTATGTTAGCAAATTCCCTTTGTCATCGCCGGGCTTGACCCGGCGATCCAGGGTGGCCTGCCTTCGCCCGACTGTGGCTCGAAGCCTTCGGCGGACGGGCCGAAGCGACCTCCCTTCGCCCACCGAATTGGAACCTCGGCTTCGCGCAGGCGGGGCTTCGCGCAGGCAGACGTTCGCGGCCGGCAATCCCTGGATGGCCGGATCAAAGTCCGGCCATGACAGACTGTGGGAAAAGACCGCTGGTATCCTGATCTACGTCCGTTCTTTTTCGGTCAGGCTCCGAGCGGACTGTTATTAGCCCGAAAGGCTGGACCGACAGACGAGGCCGGGCCACTCTAGCCCCTGCGCCAGCGAAGGCCGTTGCTGAGGTTCCGTGGACGATTTCGAAGCCGACTCCTGGACGCTCTACCGGTCGCGCGCGCGCGCGCCATGTGGTGGGGCCGGCGATTGGCATTTGTGTCGTGAGCTACTTTGTCTACCATGTCATCCATGGTGACCGTGGGTTGATTGCATGGCGAAGTTTGGAACAGCGGGTCGCGACCGCGAGTATTGAAGTGAGACAAGTTCGCGCTGAGCGAAAAATCCTTGAGCACCGCGTAAGCCTTCTTCGTCCGGAAAGTCTCGATCCGGACATGTTAGATGAATGGTCAAGGAGAATACTGAACTTTGGACATCGTGACGAGGCGATCATTTTCGGAAAGACGGTAGGGACTGATTGAAACACAACTTATAGATCAACCACTTCTCCTAGTGTGGGATATTGATACTCGGCTGAGTAACCAATACGCTGGATCGTTGTGGAAAAGGCAGTTAAATGCGAGTTGCTGCAATTTGGAAGCTGTACGAGGGGAGTGTCGCTCACCCCTTTTGGGATGCTTATCATAGATCGTAGAGGCGTACTATGAGTTAAAATGTCGATTGACGGTATGTTGGAAGGATTAACAAGGGACGAATATGATTGTCATTTGATACACGCCGCCTCGGTTTCTGGATAGTCGATGCGGCTGTTCTGATTTTCCCGTCG
>CAMYMY010000444.1 GCA_947259625.1 uncultured Kiloniellales bacterium
CTGCCGGACTGGCTCGAGGCGCCGACGGCCGATGCATCGCGCGGCGCCGCCTGACCGCTGGGATAGGAGAACCGTGGCAATCGACGACAAGAGGCAGAAACGGACATATCCGACGCCGCCGAGGCCCCGATCTTCCGGGACCAGGGCGTCGTTTGCCGGGCGCCTGGCGCTGGCCCGTGCCGCGCTGGCCTGGGAGACCTTTTGGCCGAATTTCTGGCCGGTCGCCGGCATCGCCGGCCTGTTTCTCGCCCTCGCCCTGTTCGACGTGCTGCCGCTGCTGCCCGGATGGTTGCACGCCGGCGTGCTGGGCCTGTTCCTGATCGCCCTGCTGGCCGTCTTGTGGCGTGGCCTGCGCGGTCTGAAGCCGCCGTCCTTCGAGGCGGCGCGCCGCCGCCTCGAACGGGACAGCGGCCTCGAACACCGGCCATTGGTGGCGCTGGACGACCGGCTCGCCACCGATCCGCGGGACAAAGCCGCCGCCGCGCTTTGGGAGGCGCACCGGCGCCGGCTCCTGGCCCAGGCCAGGCATCTCACCGTCAACCTGCCGCGCGCCGGCCTCGCCAAGGTCGATCCCATGGCGCTGCGCGCCGGCGTCTTCATGCTGCTGGCGGTCGCCGTGACGACGGGTGGCCAGGACTGGCGCCCGCGACTGGCGGGGGCCTTGACGCCGCGCCTCGCGGGGGCCGCCGCGGGACCGCCGGCGCGTCTCGATGCGTGGATCAACCCGCCGGCCTACACTGCGTTGCCGCCGCTGTTCCTCGGGTCGGAAAGTACCGGAGGCACGCCGATTACAGCCCCCGTCGGCAGCAGCGTCCTGGCCCAGGTACAAGGCGGCCGCGGCGTGCCCCGGCTGCATATCAGCGATGCGGCCGAGGTTTTCGAGCCGGTCACCTCCGGGGTGTACAAGATCACCCGCCAGCTCGAAACCGGCGACCGCCTGGCCATCACCCAGGACGGCCTGACGCTCGCCGAATGGCCGCTCGAAATCCTGCCCGATACCCCGCCCCGCATCGAGTTCATCGCGCCACCCGGCCGGACCGAGCGGAGCGTCCTGCGCCTGGAATACGAGGCGGACGACGACTACGGCCTGAAACAGGTGGCCGTGGAGATCGAACGCCTCGACCAGCCGGACGCCGAGCCGCTGCGCCTGGAACTGGCCCTGCCGGCGGGCGACCTGCGCGACACCGAGAGCACGAGCTACCACGACCTGACGCCGCACCCCTGGGCCGGGCTCGCGGTCAGCATCCGTCTCGTGGCGAGCGACGCGCTGGGTCAGACCGGAGCGAGCGACCCCGTCCGGACGGTCCTGCCGGAACGCATCTTCAACCATCCCGTCGCCCGCGCCCTGGTCGAACTGCGCAAGCAGCTCACCGTCGCGCCGGACAAGCGCTTCCCGGTGATCCGGGGTCTGAGCGACCTCAACCAGCGTCCCGAGCATTTCTTTCATGACGTGGTGGTTGCCCTGGCGCTCCGTTCGGCCGAGCGGCGGCTGCTCTACGACCGCTCCAAGAAGGCGGTCGGCCAGATTCAGCAACTGATGTGGGACACGGCGCTCAGAATCGAGGAGGGCGATCTGGCCATCGCGGAGCGCGACCTGCGCGAGATCCAGGAAGCGTTGATGCGGGCGCTCGCCGAGGGCGCGCCCGACGAGGAGATCGATCGCCTGATCGATCAGCTGCGCGAGGCCCTCGACCGCTTTCTGGAAGCGCTCGCCGAGCAGCTCAGCGAACAACTGGCCGAAGGCCTCGAGCCCCAGCCCCTGCCGCCCGATACACAGATCATCGGCAGCGAGGACCTGCGCCAACTGCTCGAAAGCGCGCGCGAGGCAGCCCGCAGTGGGTCGCGCGATGCGGCGCGCGAGATGCTCGCGCGGCTCCAGAACATGCTCGAAAACCTGCGCGCCAACCCCTTCGCCCGATCGCCGGGCGAGGAGGGGCAGAGCGCCTGGGAGATGATGCGCGACATGGAATCCTTGATGCAGCGCCAGCAGGAGCTGTTGGACCGGAGCTATGGCCGCGCCCAGAGCGGCAGGCCGCCGGGCGAGCAGGGCAGGGAGGGCGAGACCCCGGGCGAGCGGGGCGCCGGCCGGCCGAGCGAGAACCAGATCGATGCCGAGGAACAGGAACAGGTTCGCCGGCAGCTCGGCGAAATGATGCGCCGCCTCGGCCAAGCGCTGGGCGATATCCCGCGCCCGCTGGGGCGCGCCGAGCAGGCCATGCGCGACGCCCGCGACGCACTCGGCCGCGAACGGCCGCTCGAGGCGATCGATCCGCAGAGCCGGGCGCTCGACCAGCTCCAACAGGGCATCCAGGCCATGGCGGAGAGTTTCATGGAACGCATGGGCCAGGGCCAGCCGCAACCGGGCAACGGATCGGTCGGCATGGCCCCCGGAAACGGCCGCGACCCGCTCGGCCGCAATACGGGACAAAGCGGCTTCGAGGCCCTGGAGGGCGTCCGCATCCCGGACCAGATGGAGCTGCAGCGCGCCCGCGAAATCCTCAAGGAACTGCGTCGCCGTCGCGGCGAGCCGCAGCGTCCGCCGGTCGAGCTCGACTATCTCGACCGCCTGCTGCGGCAGTTCTAGAAGGTTGCTGAAAAGGTGCGAACGCTCACCCTCGCACTTCGTCCCTCGTCCCTCGACAGGCTCGGGATGAGGGGGTTCGGGATGAGGGGGTTCGGAATGAGGAAGCTCAGAGTGAGGGCGAGCGGTTTCAAGGAGTTGACCTCATCCTGAGCTTGTCGAAGGACGAGGGCAACGGGCCGCCGCGGACTTCTTCAGCAGCCTGCTAGAGTCGAATCCCGTTATCAGGCGTCGAGCCGGGCGCCGAAACCGCCTTCGATCAAGGCCTGTTCGGCGGCGTCGCAAATCTCAGTCAGGGTAAAGGGCTTGGAGACGACCTTGCAGATCAGCTCATCGAGGTTGTGGGCCCGTTGCCGTTCCGCCGAATAGCCGCTCATCAGCAGGACCGGCAGCTGCGGGTGGTCGCGCGCTACCTGGAGCGCCAGACCGATGCCGTCCAGGCCGGGCATCACGATGTCGGTGATCAGGAGATCGTAGGTCTCGCCGGTGAGCGATTCGAGCGCCTGGACACCGTCCCCGACGGCAGCCACGTCGTGGCCGCGAATGGTGAGCGCGCGGGC
>CAMYMY010000445.1 GCA_947259625.1 uncultured Kiloniellales bacterium
ACGACCCCTTACCTCTACAGCAACAGGTACACGCTGGACGCCTGGGGAGTCCTGCTGTTTCTCGGGCTGGTCCTGATCGTGGGAATCGCGACGGTCTTCCTGTTCACATCGCTCCTCGACAAGGACTGATACCAATCGATAGACATGTGACCGGCGCCGCCGGGCGCGGTCAGCGGCAGTCGCCGGGGCCCTCGGGAAAGAGCTGGATGCGAAAGCGCACGCTCCGGTTCCGCCCGTTCTCGACCGCCACGACTATTTCGAAAAGCCGGCTCCCCACGGCTCCCTCGAAGCCCAGGCGCGCCTGGGCGGACTCGAGCATGGCCCGATCGGCGACGGACTTCCGGTCGACCGCCCAGACCAGGGCGCATTGGCCCCGGACCCCGCGCGCCGGCGGGCGGGTGTGCGGAACCCCCGTTCCCAGGATCCGCGCCGCCGGGAAGTAGGGCCGCAGATTGCCGCTGAGGGAATAGGGGTAATCGTAAGCGTAGATCGTGCCCTGTCGAAAGCCGGCGTCGCCAAGCTGCCGGGCGAGCCCGGCATAGGACAGGTTGTACCGCGGATAGTCCCTGGTCAGCGGTTCGCTCAGGTACTTTCCGAGCATCAGGACCGGGGTCAGCAGGGCGAGGGCCGTGAACGCCAGGGCGATGCGGTTCAACGCCCTGCGCGACAGTCGTAGCCCTTGGATCCAGGCGAACAGCCAGAGCGGAAACGGCGCCAGGATGAAGAGATACTGGCCGCGCACCTTGGTGGAGCCGCTGACGGCCACCAGGACGAAGACGGCGGCGACCGACAGGCCGAGAAGGATGCCGAGGACCCGGAAGGTGCGCCGCGCCGGCCAGTCGCCGGACCCCCCGGCCCGGGAGGCCCGCCAATAGAGCAGGGGCACGGCCAGGGCCAGGGGGACCAGCATGTTCAGGGTTGCCTTGAGCGCCGAGGCCCAGCCGAGGGCGAGCCCGGCGAGCCAGGAGTGGTCCCTGCCCATGGCGAAGCGCGCGGTGGCCGAGTCCTCGAAGCCGGCCGCCTGCGCCACCATCCACGATGCGTGCGGCAGGGCGATCGAGAGCGCGATCGCCGCCGTCCCCAGCATGCGAAGGTCGCCGAGCCGGCCGCGCAGTCCCGCGTCGAAGAGGCAGGCGCCGAGCAGCGACACCAGGAAGATCGCGTAGTTGTACTTGGCGAGGAGGCCGAGGCCGATCACGCACCCGAGGACGGCGTACCAAAGGGTCTTTCCCGACTCCTCGAGGCGCAGCACCGCGTAGAGCGTGACCATGCAGGCCGCGGCCAGGGCCGCCGTGTGGCTGTACTTGATGGCGAGCCACAGGCCGATCTCGTACATGGCGAAGGGCGCCATGGCCGTCACCACGGCCAGCGCCTCGTCGCGCAGCACGCGCCGGGCGGACAGGTAGAGAAAGCCATAGAGCGAGAGCACGCCCTTGATCAGGAACAACACCAGGACGTAGAGGGCCAGCGCCACGAAGAAGTGCCGCCCGGTCAGCAGCCAGTCCCCGTTCCGCTCCGCGATGCCGTCGATCGCTGTCGCAAGCGCGGTGCGGAACGGCATCTCGGCGGGAACCTCTCGGCGCCGGCCGGGGGCAGGGCCGGGGTGTGGGATGGGAGACGGACCGGTTATACCAAAGGTCCCCGGCATTGACACAGCCGCCGATCCGGGCCGCCGATCCGGGCCGCCGATCCGGGCTCGGCC
This sequence comes from uncultured Kiloniellales bacterium, assembly GCA_947259625.1. Classification (GTDB taxonomy): domain Bacteria; phylum Pseudomonadota; class Alphaproteobacteria; order Kiloniellales; family JAKSDN01; genus CAMYKD01. Next base: position 1,703 of record CAMYMY010000445.1, read on the forward strand.
ATTGACAGACACCGGGCCGAGCGGATATCGCAGGTGACCCCGTCCGGCGGCCCGCCGGTCCAACAGCTCGAGCAAAGGGATCCCCGATGAAAATCAGCTTCGCGTCTTTGGCCCTGCCCGAAACCGGCGCGCTCGCCGTGCCCGTGGCCAAGGGCCGCAAGCTGCTGGCCAGCGCCGCGGCGCTCGACAAGGCGACCGGCGGGGCGCTCAAGCGCGCCATGGCGGCCAGCCGCTTCAAGGGCGACAAGGATCAGCTGCTCGAGATCCTGGCGCCGCCCAAGGTCAAGAACAGCCGGATCGTGCTGCTCGGCGTCGGCGAAGCCAAGGACCTCGGCCCGCTCGACGCCGAGAAGCTCGGCGGCGCGCTGCTGTCGCACTTGAACGGCGTCGGCGAGATTCACGGCGCCCTGGCCCTGGACGCGGCCGGCGGCGGCAAGGGCGAAACCGCCGGGCTGGCGGCGCACGCGGCCTACGGCGCGCTGCTGCGCTCCTACCGCTTCGACCGCTACCGCACCAAGGAGAAGCCCGAGAAGAAGCCGAGCCTCAAGTCCTTCGACGTCCTGAGCGGCGACCCCAAGGCCGCGAAGAAGCACTACGGTCCCTTGGAGAAGGTCGCCGGCGGCGTCTTCCTGACCCGCGACCTGGTCTCCGAGCCGGCCAACGTGATATATCCCAAGAGCCTGGCCGCCCGGGCCAAGGCCCTGGAGAAGCTCGGCGTCAAGGTGAGCGCGCTGGGCGTGGCCCAGATGACGAAGCTCGGCATGGGCGCGCTGGTCGGCGTCGGCCAGGGCTCGGAGCGCGAGAGCCAGCTGCTGGTGATGGAGTGGAGCGGCGCGCCCGCGGCCCGCAACAAGAAGCCCTTCGCCTTCGTCGGCAAGGGCGTCACCTTCGACACCGGCGGCATCTCGATCAAGCCGGCCGGCGGCATGGAGGACATGAAGTGGGACATGGGCGGCGCCGGCGTCGTGATCGGCGTGATGCGGGCCTTGGCCGCGCGCAAGGCCAAGGTGAACGTGGTCGGCGTCTGCGGCCTGGTCGAGAACATGCCCTCGGGCACCGCCCAGCGCCCGGGCGACATCGTCACCTCCATGTCCGGCCAGACGATCGAGGTGCTGAACACCGACGCCGAGGGCCGCCTGGTGCTGGCCGACGCCCTCTGGTACGCGCAGGAGAAGTTCAAGCCGCGGGCGATCGTCGACCTGGCGACCCTGACCGGCGCCATCATCGTCGCGCTGGGCAACGAGCACGCCGGCCTCTTCGCCAACGACGACGAGCTGTCCGAGCGCCTGACCGCCGCCGGCAAAGCGGTCGGCGAGCCGGTCTGGCGCCTGCCCCTGGGCGAGGCCTACGACAAGCTGATCGACAGCGACGCGGCGGACATGAAGAACATCGGCAACCGCTCGGGCGGCTCGATCACCGCGGCCCAGTTCCTCCAGCGCTTCGTCAAGAAGGGCACGCCCTGGGCCCACCTCGACATCGCCGGCGTCACCTGGTCGAGCAAGGACCAGCCGACCGTGCCCAAGGGCGGCACCGCCTTCGGCGTGCGCCTGCTCGACCGCCTGATCGCCGAGCACTACGAGCGGTGAGGGTCTGTTCGAAGAAGGGCGAGACGGAATGAGGGCGCGCGCATCGTGCTTGGCGAAATTTGTCATTGCCGGACGTGATCCGGCAATCCAGGAAAATCCGCGGCCCCGGCCGTTGCCTGGATCACCGGGTCGAGCCCGGTGATGACAGGAGGAGCGGACATGTCACGTATTTTCGATGACGCGTCTTCGAACGGGCGCTCGACTTGCGGCGTGGGCCCGGGCCCCTCCACTCGCCCGCCAGGCCCATGACCGACGTCCGCTTCTATCACCTGACCCGCACGCGCCTGGAGGCGGCGCTGCCCAAGATGCTCGAGAAGACGCTGGAGCGCGGCCGGCGCGCCGTGGTGATCGCCGGCTCCGACGAGCGCGTCGAATCCCTGAACGCCCAGCTCTGGACCGCCGACGAGCGCGGCTTCCTGCCCCACGGCTCGGCCAAGGACGGCTACGCCGAGGATCAGCCGGTGTGGCTGACCGCCCGCGACGAGAACCCGAACGGCGCCAAGGTCCTGTTCCTCACCGACGGCGCCTCGTCCCAGTCCCTCGCCGACTACGAGACCTGCGCGACGCTCTTCGACGGCAGCGACGAGACCGCCGTCGCCCGGGCCCGCGACCAGTGGCGGGCGCTGAAAGAGGCCGGCCACGAGGTCACCTATTGGAAGCAGGACGAGCAGGGAAAGTGGGCGCAAGAGGGGTGAGGAGAGCGACGGCTGCAAGGCGGTCGAACTCGTGTTCCGCGACAAACTTGTCTACGCGATGTTCGATCCGGCGCTCGACTGTGTCGTCACGGTCCTGCCCAAGGGCTGGGCCGCGCGCGAGCGGAGGCGGGCGTGAGCGACCGCTAGGGCGAGATCGCGCGTGCGGCCCTGCCGCCCTTCCTGGCGGAGGTCGCCGGGCTCGCCTCGCTCGGCGCGGCGCTCGCCCTGGCGCGGGACTTCGGCAGCCTCCGGCTCTACATCCCCAAGCAGCCGGGCCCCGGCGGCAAGCTGGCGCGCAGCATCGGCCTCGAGGCCGCCTGGGCGCTCGCCCGGGCCTATGGCGGCGAGCAGCTGGACGTGCCCAGGTTCGCCGCCAAGAAGCGCCTGGCGATCGCCCGCGCCGCGGGCAGCTCCAGCCAGGTCGCCCGGCGCTTCGGCGTCACCCTGCGCTGGGTGCGCAAGGTGCGGAATGGCTCGGCGGGTGGCGGTGGGCAGGGGCGGTTGTGTGAGTAGCTGCGCGGATTTCTGCTCTACCCCCGGCTCCGG
>CAMYMY010000446.1 GCA_947259625.1 uncultured Kiloniellales bacterium
CTGGAAAATCGATTAATATTTTGAAAGCATGGGGTTTCTTTTTGTTGACCTAAAGTTAGGTTGAGCTTCTATCCTTCAGTCCGAACCTGCAATGATGGAAAGCGAAGACGAATGACTTTTGAAATAAATAGTCTGGTACCGGAACTCTGGTGCTCTGACTTCAAGGAAAGCCTCGACTTCTACACAGGTAAACTAGGCTTTGAGGTGGCGCAACAGCGAGGGAACGACCCTCAAGCGTACCTAAGTCTGCAAGGTGCGCAGATCATGCTCGCGCACTGGACATTTGACGGAAGTTGGGAGCCCTGGTATCCCGCCCCGATGGAGCGACCCTTTGGCCGTGGAATAAATCTTCAGTTTATGATCAAGGGTGTGCAGAAACTCCACGACAGAATCGTTTCGGCGGGGGTGGAGCCGTTTCTGGCGTTGCACGAAGCTGAAATATGGAAGACGGACCGAATGGACGCCCGTATCCAGTTCATGGTTCTTGATCCAGATGGATATGTGATCCGCTTTTCCGAAACAATGCGGCATCGACCTGTTGAACCATCGGATATTGCAGCCCTTGATGTCCATTATGGAAGCACCGGCCAGTGAACCGATATCTCTGGCAATGCATTTAGCCGAGCAAATTTGAATGTCTCCTTATGGCTAGGAAGAGCCTATCTGAGTTGCCACCGGCCACGGCCGGAAGACCCCTGACACCGGAAATTCGAGCGACCTGGCCCCCAAAGACCGGTCACTCGGATCGAGAGCCCGATCGGTGGAGCCTGACCGCTTTGGGCGTCTGCCGTGGTCTCTCCGGGGGCATGCCCCGCGAAGCGACGCGGCGAATTCCTCCTGTGTAGCGCAGCCCAGGGCCGCGTGCGGCTGCCCCGTGTCGTGGTCGATCCGCCAGGCCTCCGCGATCTCGCGGGCCTCGGCCCCGCCGCGCCGCCTCTAGCTCGATTTGCTTCGGACCTGGGCGACCTTGTCCTGCAGGGTCTGCATGTCGATCGCGCCGGGGATGACCTCGTCGCCGATGACGAAGGCCGGCGTGCCGGTGATCCCCAGCATCTCGGCCAATTCGAAGTTCCGGCGCAGCAGGCCGTCGATTTCCCGGGCCTGCATGTCCCGCTTCAGGCGTTCGACCTCTAGGCCGACTTCGGTCGCGATCGCCATGACGGCCTTGTTGTCCAGGTTGCCCTTGGCGTTCATCATCGCAAAATGGAAGGGCTCGTAGAGGCCCTGCTTGACCGAGGCCAGCGCCGCGCGCGCGGCGAACTGGGAGTCCGGCCCCAGGATCGGAAACTCCTTCATGACCACCCGGACCCGGCCGTCGGCCTTCGCCGCCTCGCGCAGTCCGTTGGCGACCGAGCGGCAATAGCCGCAGCGATAGTCGAAGAACTCGACCACCGCGACGTCGCCGTCCGGATTGCCGATGACGGGATCGTGGGGATTATTGAAGATCGCCGCCTGCTGGCGTTTCAATGTTTCTCGCTTGCGCTCCTCGGCGGCCACCTTCTCACGCTGCTGGTAGACCCGGATGGCCTCGATCACGACCTCCGGGTGGGTCGCCAGATACTCCCGCACGACCTCGCGGATCGCCGTTTCCTGAGCCGGATCGAACGGGGCGGGCTTGCTCTGCTCCTGGCCCAGGGCGGGCCCGAGGACCAACAGGGCCGCCGCGAACGAGAGTGGGGCGGCCGCCCGTCTGGTAGCTCCGATCATTGGCAGTTCCCTCCCGATAAGATTGGTTCGGTCCGTCCAGGTGGCGGCTCAGTTCGAGCCGCGGGCAATCTATACCGCGCAGCCCCCCGCAGCAAATCATCGATTCGTTACTAGTTCTTCTGCTTGGCCTCGAAGCGCTTGGCGAGGTTGGCCACGTCCTGCGCGCGCAGCCAGCCCGGCGAGTTCTTGGGCAGCAGGTGCAGGGCCCGGACGGCCTGCGCGCTCGCCTCGGCCGCCCTGCCGCGGGCCAGGGCCCCTTCGGCCAGCGCCAACGCGGCCATGCCCTTGTCTCCGAGGCGGCCGTGTGCGGTCGCCGAGAGCTGCCAGGCGAAGGCGTTCCGGGGCTCGCGGCGCAGCACTTCGTCCAACTGGTCCAGCGCGTCGCGGTCCATCTGAGGGTCGCCCAGCTCGATCTGGACCTGGGCGAGCGCGAGCCGCAGCTGGGGCACGTCGGGAAGAAACCCGACAGCGGTCTCGTATTGGGGCAGCGCCTCGGCGATACGGCCGTTCTCGAACAGCATCTGGCCTTTCATCTCGTGAAAGAAGGGATCGTCTGGGCTTTCGGCCAGCAGCCCGTCGATCAACGGCAGGGCCTTGGCCAGGTCCGGTCGCCGGTAGTACGCGATGGCGCGGGCATAGCGCGCCGGAACGCTGCTGTCCGTCTCCGGATAGGTCCGGAAGACGCGGACCGGCGCCTCGAGGAAGCCGATCAACTTGGCCCTGACGCGGGCATGCCCGGCGACCAGCTCGGGCGACGGCGGCGCATCCGCATAGCGCGACTTGGCGAGCGCCTCCTCCAGGAACATGATGCGATCCTGGGTCAGGGGATGGGTGCGCAGGTAAGGATCCTGGCTGCTGGCCAGCAGGATCTCCTGATCGCTCAGGATCTCCATGAACTCGAGCAGGCCGCGCGGCGACTGGCCGGTGCCGTTGAGCAGGCGCACCGCCGCCTGGTCGGCGGACTGCTCCTGGCCGCGGGTGTAGGTCAACAGGCCCTTGAGCGCTATGTCCTGTCCGCCCGAGATGACCGCGACGGCGGCTTCCGGGCGCCCGGTCGCGAGCGCCGCGCCGATCCCCAGAAGGTAGCTGACCAAGGCCGTCGTCTGGGCCTTCTGCATCTCGCCGATGCGCCCGGCGATGTGGCCCCCGGTGATATGGCCGGTCTCGTGCGCGAGCACCCCGATCACCTCGAGCGGGTCGTCGGCGCGCATCAGCAGGCCGGTGTGAATGAATATGTTCTGCCCGCCCGCCACGAAGGCATTGAGGCTGCGGTCATTGATCAGGTAGACATCTATGGCTTGCGGGTTCAATCCCGCCGCTTGGAACAGTGGTGTGGCATACCCCCGGATGATACCTTCGATCTCGGCGTCGCGGATGAAATTTCGACCCTGCGCCCGCGCCTGGGCGGGCGCGAGCAGGGCCAGGGGCTTTCAAGGTAGCTATCGAATGGGGGCAAATCAACGAAAGTCGGGGGCGCGGCTGCTGGCGTCGGCAGGGCTGGCCTTGTGGGTCGGGGCCTGCGGTTCCGGGGACGACGAAACGCTGAAGATAGGGCCGGTCGAAGGTTTCGCCGGCGCGCTCGCGGCCGACGAACCTCACGCCGCGCTGATCGGCCGCGACGTGCTGGGCAACGGCGGCAACGCCGGGGATGCCGCCGTGGCCATGTACTTCGCCATGGCGGTGACCCTGCCGTCGCGGACCAGCTTGGCCGGAGGCGGCGTCTGCCTGGTTTTCGACCATGGCGATAAAGCCGCCGAGGTGATCGAGTTCCTGCCGCAAGCCGGGCCTTCGGGGGGGGTGGTCCCGCGCGGGGTGCGGGCCATGGCCGCGCTCCATGCCCGCTACGGGCTGATTCGATGGGAGCCCCTTGTGGCCCCGGCCGAGAACCTGGCCCGCTTCGGCCACCCGGTCAGCCGGGCCCTGGCACGGGATCTGGCGCGCGCTGCCGCGACGATCCGGTCCGACCGCGAGCTGTCGCGGATCTTCGCGTCCGGGACGGGGCGGCTTCCCGGCGAAGGCGACCGCGTGAAGCAGCCCGACCTGTCCTCGGTCCTGGCCGGCATCCGTCTGCAGGGGGCCGGCTACTTGCATGTCGGCTCCTTCACGCGCCGTTTCGCCGAGGCCGCGAGCGCCGCGGGCCAGCGCCTCTCGCCCACGGAGCTGCGCGGCGCCTTGCCCCGCTTTCAGGCGCCCGCGCGGCTTCGCTTCGGCACGGAGACGCTGTATTTCACGGTGCCTCCGGCGGCCGACGGTCTGCTCGCGGCGGTGCTGTGGCAACTGCTGACCGAGGTCCGGGACTACGACTCCGCGCCGCCCGACGAGCGCCCCCACCTCTTCGTCGAGGCGGCCATGCGGGCCTTCGCCGACCGGGCCTCCTGGCTCGCCCCCGGCGGAGAGAGCCGGGAACCCGCGGCGGCCCTGCTCGCCGAGGACCGCCTGGCGCGCCTCATGGCGGATTACGACGCCGGGCGCCACACGGCGGCCTTCCGGCTGTCGCCGGCGCCGGAGTCTCGGCCGGAAGACCCGGACGGGGCCGGCTTCGCCGTCGGCGACCGCTGGGGCAACGCCGTGGCCTGCAGCCTGACCATGAACGGCCTGTTCGGGGCCGGGCGCATGGCAACGGATACCGGGGTCCTGCTGGCCGCCCCGCCGCTGGGCGGTAACGACGGGACCCTGTCGCCCAGCGTCGCCATTCTGGGCAACGAGCCGAACGGCGACGCGCACCTGGCCTTGGCGGCGTCCGGCGGCGCGGCAGCCCCGACGGCGCTGGTCGCGGCGCTGCTGGGGGTGCTGACCCTGGACCGGCCTCTCGAGGAGGCGATCGCGGCGCCGCGCCTGCACCATGGCGGCGCGCCGGACCTGGTGCTCCACGAGGCGGGGGTGCCACCGCCGGTGCTCGACGCCCTGCGCGCGCGCGGGCACGGGATGGCCGAGGCCGAATCGCTCGGCCGGGTGGGCGGCTTCTACTGCGTGGAAGGCGTGATCGACAGCCGGCACGGTTGCGCGGCGGGCAGCGACCGGCGAGGCTGGGGCCTGGGCACCCTGGTTCAGTAGAGCGGCCCGGAAAGGACCATGGAACGATGGCATTGAAGACCGCGAGCCGGGGCGCGATCCCGCCCTTCATCGTCATGGACGTGATGCGCGCCGCCAACGAGCGCGAGGCGGCGGGCGAGGCGGTGCTGCACCTCGAGGTCGGCCAGCCGGGCACGCCGGCGCCGGCGCCGGTGCTCGAGGCGGCCCGCAAGGCCCTCGATGGCGATCGCATCGGCTATACAGACGCGCTGGGCATCCCGCCGCTGCGCCGGGGCATCGCCGGCCACTACCGGGACCAGTACGGCGTCGAGCTGGACCCGGAGCGGATCGTGGTGACGACCGGCTCCTCGGGCGGGTTCCTGCTGGCCTTCCTGGCGGCCTTCGAGGCCGGCGACCGGGTCGCCCTGGCGGCGCCCGGCTATCCGGCCTACCGCAACATCCTGGCGGCGCTCGGCGTCGAGCCGGTGCTGCTCGAGACCGAGGCCGAGCACCGCTTCCAGCCGACGCCGGAGCTGCTGGAGCGCGCGGCCGGGCGGCTGGACGGCCTGATCGTCGCCTCGCCGTCGAACCCGACCGGCACCATGCTGGACCGCGCCGAGCTGCAGGCGCTGGTCGACCACTGCGCGGCGCGCGGCATACGCCTCGTCTCGGACGAGATCTACCACGGCATCGGCTACGGCCGGGAGGCGGTCTCGGCGGTCGAGCTGAGCGCCGACGCGATCGTGATCAACAGCTTTTCCAAGTACTACTCGATGACCGGCTGGCGCCTCGGCTGGATGGTGGTGCCCGAGGCGCTGAAGCGCCCGGCCGAGTGCCTCGGCCAGAACCTCTTCATCTCGGCGCCGACGCTCTCGCAGCTGGCCGGCGTGGCGGCGCTCGGCTGCCGCGCCGAGCTCGACGCCTACGTCGCGAACTATGCGCGCAACCGCGCGCTGCTGCTGGCCGAGCTGCCGAAGGCCGGCTTCGACCGCCTGGCGCCGGCCGACGGCGCCTTCTACCTCTATGCCGACGTCGGCCGGCTGACCGACGACAGCGAGGCCTTCTGCCGGCGCATGCTGGCGGAGACCGGGGTGGCGGCGACGCCGGGGGTCGACTTCGACCCGGCGCGCGGCCGCCGCTTCCTGCGCTTCTCTTTC
>CAMYMY010000447.1 GCA_947259625.1 uncultured Kiloniellales bacterium
CGGGGCTGCGCGAGGTGCTGGACGTGCAGCCGATCGGCTTGGCGGACTGGTTCCTGGTGGCGCCGGTCGCCTTGTCGCTCTTGGTCGTGGTCGATCTCTACAAGCTGCTGATCGCGCCGCGCTTCCGCTGATACGAAAGGTATAACGCGGCGGCAGGGCTTCAAGAGTGTTGCGAAGGTGCTTATCTGTATCGTGGCGGGCGGGCGGGCGGTGCCGCTCAGTCTTCCGAATCGTCGTCCGGGCCGTCCTCGACGCGCTCGGCCGGTTCGTAAAGTGGCGCCTTGCGCTCTCGTCGGCGGTTACGGCTCGATTTGCCGTCGCGCGTCCTGGCCGCTTCGCGGGCGCGGCGCTTGCGGTACTTTTCGAGATCTATGACGTCGCCCATGGACCTGTCGTTCCGCCGGTTGCTAAAGGACGTGGCCGTTTCCCAGACCGGTCTATTGTTCTAAGATTAGACGAAACGAACCGCTAAGCAATGCCTGGTGGGCGTCCCGGGTGTCGCTAGGCCGTCGTTGGCAAGGGTGCAGCAGTGAAAATCTTCCTCTATGGCCTGTTCGGGCTGATCGTACTGGTGGTTGCGGCGGCTCTGATCGGCCCGGGGTTGGTCGATTGGAACGCCCACAAAGACCGGATCGCCGCGGAGGTCCGCAAGGCCACGGGGCGCGATCTCATGATCGACGGCGACGTGCATCTGGCGGTGCTTCCGGCGCCGGCCCTCTCGGCGGATCGGGTACGTTTTGCCAATGTCGCGGGCGGCTCGGAACCCACTATGGCCGAGCTCCGCGAGCTCAGGGTCAGGATCGCATTGCTGCCGTTGCTCGTGGGCCGGATGCAGGTCGAGAGCGTCTCCCTGGTCGAGCCGAAGATCCTGCTCGAGATCCTGGCCGACGGCCGGCGGAACTGGGAGTTCGACAGCGAGGCACCGGAGGCCGAGGGCTTGGGGGGGCCCGGCGAGTCCGATCCGGAGCAGGGTATGTCCGGACAGGTTCAGCTCGACAGCTTCACGATCGAATCCGGCACCTTGATCTACCGCGATGTGGCGAGCGGCCGGGAGGAGCGAATCGAAAGCCTCGATGCTCAGGTCGTCGCCGAGTCGCTTGCCGGGCCCTTCACGGCACGGGGTGACGCGGAACTGCGCGGCGTCGAAACCGGATTCGAACTGGCGATCGGCCGTCTGCTGCGGGACGGGGCCACGCCGATCAATTTGGGCCTCGAATGGGCGGCCGCCGATACACGGATACACCTCGCCGGGTCGCTGTCGAACCACCCGGAGACGCTCAGCTATCGCGGTCGCGTCAAGGGCGAGGGCGGCGATCTTTCGGCGGCCCTGCGCATGTTTTCGGCCGGCCGGACCGGCGCCCTGCCCGTGCCGCTGCAACAGCCCTTTGCCGTAGAGACCGAGTTTTCCGGCGATCTCGCCCAGGTCAAGGGCTCGGAGCTCAGGTTGCGGCTCGGCGAGACGCGCCTCGAAGGCGATGCCTTGCTCGAGCTGGGCCCGACGCCGGACCTGTCCGTGTCGCTCAGCACCACCCGCATCGATCTGGATTTGCTCCTGAGCCAGGCCGAGCCGGCAGGGGAGCAGGCAGCGAAGCCGGCCTCCCCGGCGTCGGCCGGCACAAAGGCCGGCCAGGGCAAGGCGGCCCCCTTCGAGCTGCCGGAAGACGTGAGAGCCGGGCTCGATCTGGCGGTCGAAGGCCTCGTCTACCGCGGGCAGGCCGTCCGACAGATTCGCTTCGATGCCGCTTTGAAGGACGGCCGGGTGACGATCGGTCAGGCCAGGGCCCTTCTGCCCGGCGGTTCGGATCTGTCGTTCAACGGCGTGCTCTCCTCAGAGGGCGGGCGCCCGCGGTTCCAGGGCCGGCTCGAGGCGACGTCCGACAACCTGCGCGGCTTCGCCGCCTGGTTGGGCGGCTCCCTTGGGACGGTACCGGCCGACCGTCTGCGGCGGATGAGCTTTTCCGGAAGCATCGACGCCACGGCCGAGCAGGTGAGCGTCGAGGAGATCGACCTGAGGGTCGACCTGAGCCGGGCGACCGGCGGCGTGGTGGTGGCGTTGCGCCGGCGTTTGGGCCTGGGCATCGGCCTGGCGCTGGATACGCTGAACCTGGACGCCTATCTGCCGGCCGAGGCGGGCGCGCCGAAATCCGGAGCCGGGGCGCCCGCGCAGCAGGCGGGGAGCGGCGCCGGCCCGGGCGACGGTGCGGGCGCCGGCCCGCTGGCCCTGCTGGACCGCGTCGACGCCAACCTGGACCTCCGGGTCGGCAGCTTGGTGTGGAAAGGCGAGACGGCTAAGGACCTGCGCCTGAGCGGCACGCTGCAGGATGGATCCCTCGTCCTGCGCGAGGCCGGCATCGGTGAGATCGCCGGCAGTCGGGCGGGCTTCTCGGGGACGGTGAGCGGCCTTGCCACGGGGGCGGCCGTGGACGGCGAACTGGAGTTCGAAGTGACCCGGCCGCGACGCCTGGCCAAGGCGCTGGGGATCGACCCGGCGTCGCTCGCCCGGCTCGGTCGGTTCACGGTGAAGAGCGCCGTCAAGGGCTCGCCGGACGATCTGAGCTTCGACAGCGAACTGGCGGCGCTGGGCGGCAGCTTCGGCCTTGCCGGCACCGCCCGACCGACCGCCCGGCCGCTCGCCTTCGACGTCGCGGTCACCGCCAGACACCCGGATCTGGCCGGGCTCGTCGCGGCGCTGGGTGGTCCGAAGGACCTCAAGCCGGATCTGGGCGCGTTGGACCTCAAGGGCCAAGTGGCGGGCACGCCGCTCGAGCTGACCGTGAACCAACTGTCCGGCAAGCTGGGTGGGACCGATCTCTCGGGGCGGATCAGCGCCGACCTGAGCGGTCCGAAGCCGGTGCTGGAGGCGACGCTTGCGACCGGCGAGCTGTCGCTGGCCTCGCTGTTCGCGCCGGCCGCGGACCGTAAGCGGCCCGGGTCCGGCGGCGGCGCCAAGGCGGCCAAGCCGCGCTGGTCCAAGGCGCCGATCGACCTGGCGGGGCTCCATGCGCTGAATGCCGAGCTGGTGCTCACCGCACGGGCCCTGTTGCTCGACGATCTGCGCCTGGAGGATGCCGCGCTCCAGGCCGTCTTGCACGACGGCGTGTTGGACCTGAAG
>CAMYMY010000448.1 GCA_947259625.1 uncultured Kiloniellales bacterium
GTCTGGCATTATAGGCCGAACTCATGACCGCGCCATAGGCGCCGGTTGAACAAATCGCGAGCAGGTCGCCCGCCGCCACCGGGGGCAGGGGCCGCTCGCGGGCGAAGGTGTCGCTGGTCTCGCAGATCGGCCCGACCAGGTCCACCGGCCGGGTCTCGGCATCGGCCGCGGGTTCCGCCACCGGTATGATGTCATGCCAGGCATCATAAAGGGTCGGTCTTATCAGATCGTTCATCGCCGCATCGACGATCACGAACCGCCGGTCGGTGCCGTCCTTCACGTAGAGCACCCGGGTCACCAGCAATCCGGCGTCGCCGACCAGGACACGGCCCGGCTCGAAGACCAGCCGCGTGTCCAGACCGGCGGTCGCCTCGCGGACCACGGCGGCGTAGCCCTGCAGATCCGGCGGCGTGCGCGTCCGGTAGGAAATGCCCAGGCCGCCGCCCAGGTCCAGGCGGCGGAGGCCATGCCCCGCCGCGCGCAGCTCTCCGAACAGGCCGGCGACCCGCCGGAAGGCGGCGCGAAAGGGAGGCAGCTCGGTCAGCTGGGATCCGATATGCACGGCCAAGCCCTCGAAGCGGATCCCCGGCAGCTCGGCGGCCCTGGCGAAAAGCGCGCCGGCCTGAGCCATGTCGACGCCGAACTTGTTCTCCGCCTTGCCGGTCGCGATCTTCTCGTGGGTCAGCGCGTCCACGTCGGGATTGACGCGCAGCGCCACCGGGGCCCGGAGGCCCCGGTCGAGGGCGATCCGGTTGAGCGCCTCCAGCTCCGGGAGGGACTCGACGTTGAACTGGAGGATGCCGGCATCCAGCGCGACCGCCATTTCCCCGGGCGTCTTTCCGACCCCCGCGAAGACGATCCGCTCGGGGGTCACGCCGGCCGCGAGCGCCTGGCGCAGCTCACCCTCGGAAACCACGTCGGCGCCGGCCCCGAGACGTGCCAGGGTGCGCACCACCGCCAGGTTGGAATTGGCCTTGAGGGCATAGCAGACGATGGCGTCCAGGCCCTCCAGGGCCCCGGCGAAATTCCGGTAGGCGCTCTCCAAGGCCCCGGATGAGTAGCAGAAGAAGGGCGTGCCGACCGCCGCCGCGAGCGCCGGCAAGGCCGCTTCCTCGACGTGCAGCACGCCATCTTCGTAAGGGAAAAATGTCATTCCGGCAGCGTTCCGTAAGTCGTTGTCTTCGTCCTGTCGGACGAGGGCGGGATGGGCGAAAGCTTCCGCAAACCGCGTCGCTTCTCCTCGGCCTCGGCCTCGGCGGCAGCCTTGGACTCGGTCTCGGCCTCCTCCTCCTCGGCGGCGCTCGCGCCCCTCGGCAGCACGCTCTCCGGCGCGGGGTAGGGGCGCGGATAGCTATATTCGCTCTCCTGGCCCGCAGGCGCCTTGGGCGTGCTGCGCTTGCCGCAGGCGACGAGTGCCGGAGCGATGACCGCGAGCGCCAGCAGTACGCCAAGCGTGCGCCGCGCCGTCACAGGTAGCGCTCCCGCGCGGCGGCCACGGCGGCGCGCACCTCGGCCGGCGCGGTGCCGCCGAAACTGGACCGGCTCTCGATCGCGCGCTCGACGCTCAGGACCTGGTAGACCTCCTTCGTGATGCTGGGCTCGACTGCCTGCAGCTCGGCGAGCGGCAGCTCGGCGATGTCGCAGTCGAGATCGGCCGCGCGCTTGACGATCGCACCGGTGGCATGATGGGCCTTGCGGAACGGCAGCCCCGGGACCCGCACCAGCCAGTCGGCCAGGTCCGTCGCGGTCAGATAGCCCGACCGGGTGGCGGCCCGCAGCGCCTCGACCTCGGGATGGAGGTCGCGGACCATGCCGGTGGCCGCGGCGACCGAAAGGGCCAGGGTGTCGGCCGCGTCGAACACCGGCTCCTTGTCCTCCTGCATATCCTTGCCGTAGGCCAGCGGCAGTCCCTTCATGACGATCAGAAGGCTGCTCAGCGCCCCGATGACCCGGCCGGATTTGGCGCGCAGCAGCTCGGCCGCATCCGGGTTCTTCTTCTGCGGCATGATCGAGCTGCCGGTGGTAAACGCGTCAGACAGCGCGACGAAGCCGAAGCCCTGCGAGCACCAGATCACGATCTCCTCGGCGAGGCGGGAGAGGTGCACAGCCAGGATCGCGCCGGCGCTCAGGAACTCGAGCGCGAAATCCCGGTCCGAGACCGCGTCGATCGAGTTGGCCGAGGGCCGGTCGAAGCCGAGCGCCCGGGCGGTCATGGCCCGGTCGATCGGGAAGGAGGTGCCGGCCAGGGCGGCGGCGCCCAGGGGGCATTCGTTGAGCCGCCGGCGGCCGTCGGCCAGCCGCCCCCGGTCGCGCCCCAGCATCTCGACATAGGCCATGAGGTGGTGGCCGAAGGTGATCGGCTGGGCGGCCTGCAGGTGCGTGTAGCCCGGCATCACGGTAGCCGCGTGGGCCTCGGCCTGGTCGAGCAGCGCCGCCTGCAGGCCGGCGAGCGCGCCGTCCAGGGCATCGCTCGCATCGCGCACCCAGAGGCGAAAATCGGTCGCCACCTGGTCGTTGCGCGAGCGCGCCGTGTGCAGCCGGCCGGCCGCCTCGCCGATCAGCTCCTCGAGCCGCGCTTCCACGTTCATGTGGATGTCCTCGAGCGCGGCCTTGAAGGTGAATCTGCCGTCCTCGATCTCTCGCGCAATCGTGTCTAGACCCTGGAGGATCGCCGCCCCATCTTCCGAGGAGACGATGTCCTGGCGCACCAGCATCTCGCAGTGCGCCTTGGACGCGGCGATGTCCTGGGCGTAGAGTCGCCGGTCGAAGTCTATGGAGGCGTTGATGCGCTGCATGACCTCTGCAGGGCCGCCCGTGAAGCGGCCGCCCCACATGGCATTGGCGCCGGCCTCACCGGGCGCCGCGCCGTCTGGGGAGTCCGGGCCGTCGGCCGGACGGCTGTGTTTCGGGTCCGCGCTCATGTCACCCAAGAGTTATGCCGCAATGCCCACAAAAAAAGCCCTCGCGGCCGCCGTTGCCGCCGCAGTCGCCCTGGCCGTCCTGCTCGGAGCACCGGCCCGGGGGCACGCCGGCGGGCAACCGCCCCTTCAGGGCGTGTTCAAGGACAACTTTACCCTCTTGGACCCGCCCGTG
>CAMYMY010000449.1:0-3091 GCA_947259625.1 uncultured Kiloniellales bacterium
AATCGCGCCAGAAGTCGGTCATGGCGGGCTGTATAGGGGGGCGGGCGCGGGTCTGTCCATTTTTTCTCGGCCCTCGGACACCGGGAGTCTTTCGTAGCCCCCGGACGCCGGGCGGGCGCACTGTACGACCCTCTCCTTTGGGATGAGGGCGGACCGTGGCGCCAGTGGCGCCGCGTAAGCCGTCCGAATGGTGGCGAGGCGTAGCCGAGTGGGTGAGGGCGCGTTGGTTGGGCCGAAGGGGCGGGATGCCGACGCCTCCGAATGGATGGAGAGACCACCCCGCCCTCACCCTGCCCTCTCCCGGTGGGAGAGGGAAGAAACGGGGCTTCTTCCAATATCCACAATAATATTGTAGGCTTTCCGAAGAGCGGGGGATTTCGGGGACGACGGCGCGGAAGACGCCGCCCAGGGGGAGGGGGAAACCCATGAAACGGACACTCTCGCGTGCGAGCGGGGCCGCTCTGCTGGCCCTGGTCTCGCTTCTCGTTCTGATTCCACTGGCGGGCCAGGCGCAGGTCCCGCAGACCATCAGCTACCAGGGCTCGTTGACCGACAGTTCGGGCGCGCCGGTCACCGCCCCGGTCGCCATGACCTTCAGGCTATGGGACGCGCCGGACCCGGTCGGGGCGACGCTGCTGTGGCAGGAGACCCAGGCCTCGGTGTCGGTGACGAACGGCGCGTTCGATGTCCTGCTGGGCGCGGACGCCGGCAACCCGCTGGGCCAGACGCTGTTCGAGAACCCGCTCTATCTCGGCATCGCGGTCGGCGGCGACCCAGAGATGGTTCCGCGCCAGGCGCTCGCCGCCGCGGGCTACGGCCTGCGGGCCAAGACCGTCGAGGTCGATAGCCTGAACGCGTTGTCCTGCGGCACGGGAGAGGTGGCGAAATGGGACGGTGCGGCCTGGGCCTGCGCGGCCGACGTCGACACGGACACGGATACGCTCTACGTCGCCGGCGCGGGGCTGACGCTCTCGGCCACGACCTTCGCGGTCGACACCAGCGGGATCACGGGCGCCATGATCGCGCCGGGCGCGGTCGCCGAGGGCAAGCTCGGCTTCGACACGGCGACCCAGGCGGAGCTCGATACGGCGGTGGCCACGATCGGCCCGCACGTGACCTCGGTTGACGGGCTTACGGGCGGTGCGATCTCAAGCGGCGTTTCGGTGACCGGCACCGTGAGCGCCACCGATGTCGCGGTCTCCTCGACCAGCCTGGTCACCAACCTCAACGCCGACCGGCTCGACGGCCTGCAAGCGGCCGAGATCGTCGCCGCGGCCCAGGACGAGGTGCGCACGCCGATCTCGACGCTGCCCTTCACGATCTCGGCCTCCGGCTCCTACTACCTGACCGGCGACCTGAGCCTGGCGGACACGGCGGCGAACGGCCTCACGGTCAACGCCGACAACGTCACCATCGACCTGATGGGCTTCAGCCTGATCGGCCCCGGCGCGGGCACGGGCGACGGCATCTCCGGAGCCAGTCGCAGCAACGTGGAGGTCCGCAACGGCACGGTGCGCGGGTTCGGCGGGAGCGGCGTCAGCCTGCTCCAAGTCCCCGGCGCCGACCCTGGCGGCAGGCACCGCATGATCGCCCTTCGGGTACTCGCGAACGGGGGGGCAGGCATCGTCCTCGTCGGCCCCGGCCTGCGGGTGAAAGACTGCATCGCCACGGACAACGGCGACCTTGGAATCGTTGCCGACATCGGCGTCGGCGCCACGATCGTCGGCAACAGCGCCTACGGCAATCAGTCTTTCGGCATCGTTGCCGCCGCTGGTGCCACGGTGACCGGCAATACCGCCGCGAGCAACGCTTTTCAGGGCATCAGGGTGGGCGACAGTTCGACCGTGACCGGCAATACCGCCCAAAGGCTTATCCCCTTGGTTCCGGTTGTATCAACATGTTGTAGGTTATGGGGTGTCGGCGCGTTGCGAAGAGGAGCAGGGATCGGAAGGCGGCGGGTCGCGATCGTCGTCGGTTGAATCGGAAGACGAACTCGTCGAGGTAGGCCTGGAGGTGCTTGTCGCGCAGGCCGTGATAGACGCCCAGCGCCCAGGTCTTGAAGTTGGAGAAGACGCGGTGGATCCAAGGCAGGACCTCATGGGCCTTTCGCGTGCCGACGACCTCGGGGCGGTGGGCGATGATGTTGGGCAGGCTGGCGTAGCCCTGCCAGCCATCGGTCATCGCGGTGCTGTCTGGTGCGAGCGCGGCGACGATGAAGCCTTGCAGGCTGGCGGCCGAGGCGTCCGCGACATGGGCCAGGCGCAGTCGGCCGGGGCCCTCGCCCTTGATCTCGCAGGCGCCGGCAATCAGCAGCTTGCCTTTCGGGCTGCGTCCAAAGCCGCCGGCCGCGGCCGCCTGGCGATGGCGGTAATGGATCGTCGTCTCGTCGACCTCGACCAGGCCCGTCAAGGGGTTGCGCTTCGGGTCGACCATGGCGGCGCGCAGCTTGGCGCAGAGCAGCCAGGCGGTCTTGTAGGAGCCCAAGCCCAATTGCCGTTGCAGCTGCAAGGCGGAGATGCCATTGGAATGGGTCGCCATGAGGTAGGCCGCCCAGAACCAAAGGCTGAGCGAAAGCTTCGAGCCGTGCATCACGCTACCCGCCTTGAGCGAGGTTTGGCGCCGGCAGCCACGACATTCGTAGGTCCAGGGCTTGGTCCTCAATTGCCAGGCCGAGCGCTGGGCGCAGGCCGGACAGACGAAGCCCTCCGGCCAGCGCAGCTCGGCCAGATAGCGCGCGCAAGCCGCATCGTCGGGAAAGCGGCGTTGAAAGGCAATGAGCGATGAGGGATGGTCCGACATGACAAGCACTCCCGGCATTATGTTCGCTTTTTGTTCTTACCATGTCACCAACCCGCTGTCATCAATATCTTGTGGCCCCGGAACCAAGGGGATAAGCCTTTGCGTCATTATCAGTGACCTTTGGTATCAGATCCCTGCCTGTCGGATCCGGCCGACCGCGATCAGGAAGACTAGGCCGAGCAGGAGGAAGCCCAGGCCGCTCAGCGCCAGCACCTCGGCCGGCGTGGCCGTCTGCGGCAAGCCGACGCCGACGCCTCGGGCCGCGGCCTCCCGCATGAGCGGGGCCGGCATG
>CAMYMY010000449.1:3126-4698 GCA_947259625.1 uncultured Kiloniellales bacterium
CCTCGTCGACCGCCACCAGGCTGGTGTAGGTCGTGACCAGGCGATGCTTCAGGGCGACCGCGACTGCATCCTTGCGCACCGCGGCCCGATCGCGGCCCCGGTAGAGCCCGTCCTGGATATCCGCGAATTTGGCGCGCGCCCAGATCGCCGCGACGCCGGGCGCCGGCGCGACGGCGGCGAGGCGGACGTTTCGCTGCCAAATCGCCTCGCCGCGGCGGGCGCTCAGCCGCAGCGCGCCCTCGAGCCGGTCGAGGGTCACCCCTTCGATGCGGGCGGCGAAACCGACCGGCTGGTCGGCATAGAGGTCCGGCAGCGTGGCCGGATGAAACGCCGCCGCGCCTTGGATCGCCTCGGGCCAGTCCGCGGCCAGGTCGGTCAGCGCCGGCCGTTCGAGCTTGCGGAACAGCCCGGACATGCGCTCGGCAACCTCGCGCGGATCGCCGATATAGGTGAAGCTGCCGCGGCCCAGCTCGGCCGCCTTGCGCATGAAGTAGCTGTTGGGCGCCGAGCCGATGCCGACGGTGAACAGACGCGCCTCGCCCAGACGAGCGGCAATGGTCAGGAAAAGGTCGTGCACGTTGCCGACCGCGCCGTCGGTCCGGAACACGACCTGGCGCAGACGCCCGGGCAGCGGTGCCTCCTCCAGCGCCAGGTCGAGCGCCGACTGAATCTCGGTGCCGCCCTCGGCCTCCAGCGACCGGACGTAGGCCTTGGCCCGCCGCAGGTTGCCGCGGTTCGCCGGGCGGGCCGCGGGGAACAGGGACCGGGTCGTGCTGTCGAAGCGGATGACGTTGAAGCGGTCGCCGGGCGCCAGCCGGTCGAGGGCGAGCGTCACCGCCTGCCTGGCCTGCTCGATCGAGCGGCCGTGCATCGAGCCGGAGGTGTCGATCACGAAGATCAAGTCGCGCGGTTGGGCGCCCTGCTCGTCCTCGCCCACCTCGCTCTCGCCCGCCTCGTACTCGTCCGCCTGGGGCGGCAGCAGGCTCACCAGCAGGTAGCTGTCGCCATCGATCTCCTCGGCGAAGACCGTCGCCTGCGGCTCCGCGCCCACGGCCGGGCGCCATTCCAGCAGGAAGTCGCGGTCGGCCGGAACGCTGCCGTCGGCCAGGGTTATCAGCCAGCGGCCCTCAGCGCGCTCTTCGATCGAGACGGGGTGGTGGAGGCTCGTGATCTGCGCCAGGGGCAGGCCGGCATCGAGGGAGACGCGCAGGCTGACCGGGTTCGCCAGCCCCTCCTCGGGGCGGCGCACCGGCCCGAAGAGATCGCGGCCGCGGGGCCCGACGGTCGGCGCGGTCTCGGCGGCTGACGGCCGGAGGGCGATCGGCTGCGCCCGGGCCGGCGGGACGGCCGGCCCCGGGGGGGCCTTGACCAGGGGCGCGGACTCCGGGGCGGGGGTGTAGCGCGGCGCCACGACCATGGGGAAGCGATAGCTGAACCGGCCACCGTCGTAGGCCACCTGGTCCTGGTATTCGATTTCGATCACGACCTCTTCGCCGGGGCCGACGTTGGCGAGCGAGGTGACGAAGACATTGGGGCGCTCGCTGCTCAGGAGGCTGGCGCGCCGGCCCTGGG
>CAMYMY010000450.1 GCA_947259625.1 uncultured Kiloniellales bacterium
ATACTCGAGCAAACCCTTGATCTTGCGCGCGGCCTCGCCCTCCTCCTGCTTGTGGCTGATGAAGATCTTGATGGCGTTGTCTTTTCGAATGCGCGCGTACTTGTCCGGCTCGGGACCGGCCGCGCCGCCCGCCAAACCGCCCGCCAAACCGCCCGCCGGACTGCCGGCCGGACTGCCGGCCGGACCGCCGATCGGAACCACCGTTTCCCCGCTCATGGTCTATACCTCCCATCTCGGCGACGCGACACGGCCCGCCGGTACCGGGCCGCCCGTCGCCCTTGTCGTCGTGACGCCCGCCGGGCGCCGCTCCCGGGCAGCGCCTCGCCGCGGCCTGCCCCGTGTCGTCGGACAGGCTAGCACGCTTTGCCGCGCCACGACCACGGGTAGCGGCGACCCTAGGCCGCCCGGACGCGGCCCCCTATGGCAAAAGTCACAGCGCCGCCCCCGGGCCGCGTGAGCCCGGCGAGGGACGGCGTGAGCAAACGAGCCCATGCAAAGGAAATGATCGTTTGTTTTCAAGGGGTTAGAGGCCAATTCCATGTCCCAGGCCAGGTCGTAAGACATTGAAAAACAACAAGATTTTACCACAGCCTCCCTTCGCCCGCCGAAGCGGGCTTTGCGAAGGCGGGAGGCACAGAGGGCACCGAGCTTCTTTTCTGTCACCACCGGGCGTGACCCGGTGATCCAGAGCGGCGTCTGCGACCCGCATTGTCCTGGATTGCCGGATCGCGTCCGGCAATGACAAGAAGGTTTGGTTTGCGCGCTGCGCGCGCGAAAAACAGTTTATCTCCTTGGTGGTCTTCGTGCCTTCGTGGTGAAACCGAGTTGGTTCTCTGTGCCTCTGCGTCTCTGTGGTGAAGCTTGTTGTTTCCCTGCCAGGCCGACGCAATTATGGATTGTTCTTGACAATAGCCTTTATATAGGGTATACATCCTATAATCGGAAGTGGAGCGGGAGACGGGCCATGGGCGATTGGATCGATCCGGGGGACGTGCTGGCCGACGAGGGGGCGCGGCTCTCCGACTGGCTGGGCGGGCTGCTGGTGCGCGGGCTCTCTCTGCCCGAGGGCCTGAGCGTGGATCAGCATGCCCGCGAGATGGCCGGCGCCCGGGCCGCCGTCTCGGGCCTGGCCGGCGAGGTCTGTGACGACGCCGGCCCGGGGATCGTCGAGCGAATCCAGGCCGCGCAGTTCGTCACGGCCCACGCCGCGGCCATGGACTGGCAGGCCGAGGCCAACCGCCGCGACCTGCCGCCCCACGCGCGCCAGACCTGCCAGCGCCTCGCCCGCCAGCTCATGGCGTTGACCACCGCCCAGCTCGGCGGGCTCTGCCGCCTCAAGGCCGAGCGCCGGCGCGAGCGGGCCGAGGCCGCGCGCCTGGCCGGGCAGGCCGCCCGCCGGGCCGAGCGGGAGACCACCGAGCGCTTCAAGGCCCGGGCCGCCGACGTCCGGGCCATGATCGCCGGCTTCGAGCAGACCGGCAGGGAGCTGGCCCGCGCCGACCGCGAGGCCCTGGCCGCCGCGGGGGCCGCCGCCGACGCTGGCGCCGGCCCCTGGGACGACGACCTGGACGCAATGGCCGACCTCGACCAGACGGCCGAGCGCGCGTTCGCGATGGCCGCCTCGCCGCCGGGCAGCGAGCCGCCCGGCGCGGCGCGAGCCAACCCGCAGCCCGCCGTCCCGCCAAGGCAAGCGAAGCCCGAGCCCGTCGGCGCCGGCGTGCCCGAGCCGCCGCCCGAAGCGCTGCCCCTCAACCGCCGGGAGCGCCGCGCGCTCGTGCGCCTGCGGCGGCAGCGAAGGCGACATTGAACCACGGCGTTGAACCACAGAGGCACAGAGACACGGAGTTCTCATTCTGTCATCACCGGGCATGACCCGGTGATCCAGGTCGGCGTTTGCGGCCGGCGCCCTTCTGGATCGCCGGGTCGCGCCCGGCGATGACAAGAGAGATGGTTGTTCCTCGGTGCCTCTGTGTCTCTGTGGCGAACAGGATTCTTCGTGTCCGTCGTGAAGACCCCTGGGTGATGCGATGACGAAGGCGCTGCACCCGGCCATGCACCTGAGCCCGCGCTGCGGCGCCCATGGCGCCCGCATGGTTGCAAATCGTAATATTACGGATTACAATCCGCCACGATACGGCGCTTCCGGAGCAGGGTGCTGAAGCGGTTTTTCGAGCGGGGCGACGAGAGCCGCATCCGCGCCGATCGCCGCGAGACCCTGCGGGACATCCTGGCGCGGCTGAATGCCGCCGCCGCGCCTGGGGACATGGACCTGCCGGGTTTCCGCCTCCACCCGTTGAAGGGCGCGTATGCGGGCTTTTGGGCAGTGACGGTGCGGGCGAACTGGCGGGTCGTATTCCGCTTCGAGGACGGCCATGCCGTCGATGTCGACTATCTGGACTATCACTCGAAAGGAAGGCGAGGCCATGCTTATGCACAATCCGCCGCACCCCGGCGAGGTCGTCAGGCGGCAGTGCCTCGAGCCTCTGGGCCTGACCGTGACCGCGGCCGCCAAGGGCCTCGGCGTATCGCGCAACACGCTCTCCATGCTGCTCAACGGCCGCCTCGGCATTTCCCCGGAGATGGCGATTCGCCTCTCGCAGGGCTTCGGCGGCAGCCCGGAGAGCTGGCTGCAGCAGCAGATGCAGTACGACCTGTGGCATGCGCAGCAGCGCAAGGGGAAGATCAAGGTGCGGAAGTTCGAGGCCGCGTGAGCCGCGCGAACGGTGAAGCCTGGGAGGTGTGTTGCGTGGTGGTTTGCACGGAGGAGGGCGCGAGCTTACCGTCCGAGTAATGCAATTACGCTAGCCTGACCCCGTCTTCGCGCCGCCGCCCGAACCGGCGCCGCCCCTCAACCGCCAGCAACGCCGCGCGCTCAAGCGGCTGCGGCGGAAGGGGCGGCGGCGGGAAGGAGTAGGGTGACGGGAGGGGTTGCCGGTTGGGTCAGACGGAAACAGCGGTCGAAAAATCGATTCTGCAGGCCTGACTCCGACTCTTGACCCCGAGTCTTCCGGTGATTAGGGCACAGCGGACGACTTGACCCGAGTGGGAGAACGGTAAGGTCTAGCCAAGAACCGACGTTCACGGATTA
>CAMYMY010000451.1 GCA_947259625.1 uncultured Kiloniellales bacterium
CTGCACCGGCGTGCGCGCGGCCTTTTCCTGCATCACGGCGTCGATCTGCTGCCTGGCGGAAGCGCTGAGCCCGCGCTCCTGCGCCGCGGCGGTGGTTCCAAAGGTCGCGCTCGCCAAGACCCATGCAAGGGCGCTGACCGCTGTGAATGAGATCAATCTGTTCATACCGAAATCTCCCCTTCGACTGACACCGGCATCTGTTGTCCGCGGCATGAGGTCCCAAGTGCGCTCCACCGCATTGAGACACACGTACCACTGCGGAAAACTCGACCGGAAAGGCCTCCCGCGCACGATTTGCACTGAGCACGATCGTCTATGTTTTCCACTGTAAGTATGTATACGGACAGAAGTAAATAGTTCGTAAAAATAAACCAATATATAGTAGTGCTTCTCGCTATTATGTAAATTTTTATACATATATTATGGAAATTTTCTTAGGCGTAATTCTTGGTCTCACTATAATTAATTTCCGTGATACTGCTTGGAATTGGCCGTCACTTTACTTCCCGGCGGCAATCCATGGAGTTGGGCCGCCCGCACAGAGCCCGGGTCTGAAGCCGCTCTTGGACCACCCGGCAGCCGTGCGCTCGCCGCCTGTGGCCAAGTCGATATCCCCTGAGCGGATCGAAGCCGGCGGCCGACCTCAGCGCCTCGCCACGCCGGCGGGATCCAGGATCCGACCGACCTTCCTTACGTCTTGTCCACGATCACCTTGTCGGGCCTGAGCCAGTAGGCGAAGTCGGGGGCGGCCACGGCGTCGCGCAGCTCGGGCTTCTCGAGGTTCAGGATGTTCGGCTTGCGGATGCCGGGCAGGAAGCGCACGTCGTAGATCTCGGTGCAGCCTGAGGTGAACTCGAACAGGCCGTCGGCCCGGCCGGTCTTCAGGTCGACGACGGCGACGCCGCACAGCAGCTCCTTATTGCGCTCCTGCACGGGCATGCCGCCGAAGATGTTGGTCTCGCGGATCTTGCACAGACCGACCAACGCGATGTCGCCGAAGAAGGTGAGACCCCGCAGGTAGCCGGGCAGACGGCAAACGACCGTGCGCTCGCCGCGCTCCGGGTCGACCTGCAGCAGCTCGCCGGCGCCAGAATCGAGCAGATAGAGCCGGTCCCGGTACCAGCGCGGCGAGTGCGGCATGGCGAGGCCGCGCAGGACGATCTCGCCGGACTCGACGTCGATCAGGAGTCCGCCCGTCGCCCTGCCGTCGCGCCAGCCGGCCACGCTGTCGGTCTCGCCCAGGGCGGTCACGTACTTCGGCTTGCCGTCCTTGAGCGCCAGGCCGTTCAGGTGGCAGCGGTCCTCGGGCACGGTCTCCGAGACGAAGGGCGGCCGCCAGCGCGGCACGAAGGTGAAGTCGTGGCTGAGCCCCTCGTCCCCGGCGATCGCCAGGTCGTGGACGTTGAGCTCGTTGGTGTGATAGGTCGCCCGCGGCAGGTAGAGCGCGTCGTAGTAGCCGGGCTTGTCCGGCAGGTACTCGTGGGCCAGCAGCCGGGCGTTGGCGAAGAGCGTCACCTCGTGGCGGGTCGCCAGCACCAGGCGGTCGCCGGCCGCGTCGAGGCCCATGGGCTTGTCGAACTGGCGCGGCAGCAAACGCATCTGTTGCCCGTCCCAGCCGACCAGCATCAGCTTGCCGGCCTGGTAGGTCGAGATCGCCACCGAGCCGCCGCTGCCCGCCAGCCAATTCGCGAACCCCTCGTCGGGCCGAACCTGCAGTGGCGCGGCGCCGTCGGGTGCAGGGGCCATGGTCGTCCTCCGCTCCAAGGGCGCCCTCCCGGCGGCGCCGATATCCATACCTGTGCAGCCTATCACGGCACACCTGCAGAGCGCACGAACCCGCGCGCCGCGGCGAACCTCGGCCAAGGCGGTCCCGAGCCGCCAGGACGCCGATGCTCGAACCTACCGCACTTCCCAGCCGGCGAAGGGGCCGTAGGTGCGCGACCCCTCGCGCGTGGTCCCGTTCATCTGCCAGATCGCGGCGCGCCCGTCGCTGTGGCGCCACAGGATGTCGGCCCGGCCGTCGCCGTTGTGGTCGCCGAGGCGCACGACCTGCCAGGCCCCGTCGACGGTCCCGATGCCTGCCGAGGCCTCGCGGACGTAGCCGTTCATCTGCCAGACCGCGGCGCCCCCGTCGCTGTGGCGCCACAGGATGTCGGGCCGGCCGCTGCCGTCGAAGTCGGCGAGGCCTTCCACCGCCCAGGCGGTGGGCGGCTTGCCGATGGTCATGCCGGCCTCAAGGACCAGGCCGTTCATCTGCCAGACGACGGCGCGCCCGTCGGCCGTGTTGTGCCACAGGATGTCGGCGCGGCCGTCGCCGTTGAAGTCGCCGAGGCCCGCGATCCGCCATGCGCCGGACGGCATCCCGATGGTCCTGCCCTCTACGAAGGCAAGGCCGTTCATCAGCCAGATGGCGGTGCGCCCGTCGCTATGGCGCCACAGGATGTCGTCGCGCCCGTCGCCGTCGAAGTCGGCGAGGCCTTCCACCGCCCAGGCCGTGTCGACCGTGCCGATCTGCGCGTCGTCCGTCCTGGTGAAGCCGTCCATCTGCCAGATGACGGTGCGCCCGTCGGTGTGGCGCCACAGGATGTCCGCGCGGCCGTCACCGTCGAAGTCGCCGATGTCCTCGACCCGCCAGGCCGTGTCCGGCGCCCCGATCGAGGACGCGGCCGATGTCGTGAAACCGTCCATCTGCCAGATCACTGCGCTGCCGGTGCCGAGGTTGCGCCACGGAATGTCGGACATGCCATCGGCGTCGAAATCGCTGGCGACCTCCCGTCCCGGACCCTCGAAGCGCCGGCCGAAAATGCCGGAAACATCGCCGTCCGGGCCTACCCAAGCTATGGCGAAATCGCCGCCCGACTCCATCGCGACAGCAGGATTAACCGAGTAGGCCATCGCGGTGCTCACCGGGAACTCGCCGCCCCGGGGCAGGCCCGCAGCGTTGTAGCGTTGGGCGTAGACACCCTGGCCATAGCTCATCCAGGTCACGACGAAGTCGCCGTCGGCGTCCATCGCCACAGCCGGATCGCTTTGTTGGTCCATGGTCGTCGTATTGACCTGGAACTCACCGCCCCGGGCTACACCCCCGGCGTCGAATCGCCGGGCGAAGACACCGGCGTAACTGCCGTCCTGACTATCGTCCTCCCAAGCCACGACGAAATCGCCGTCGGCATCCATCGCCACCGCCTGACGGACTTGCCGACCGCTAATGACCTCGTTCACCCGAAACTCGCTGCCCCGGGGCGCACCCGCGGCGTCGAAGCGTTGCCCCAGGATATCGTAACCAGTCGGGTAGGAGGTGACATTGCTAGTCCAGGTCACGACGAAATCGCCGTCGGCGTCCATGGCCATGGCAGGCTCGCTCTGCCGACCGGACTCGGTGGTATTGACCTGGAACTCGGCGCCCTGCGCCTCGCCCAAAGCGTTGTAGAGCCTGGCAAAGATGCCGTAGTCGCTACTGTCCTCAGCCTGCCAGGCCACGACGAAGTCTCCGGCATCGTTCATGGCAACGGCCGGGAGGACCTGAACCGGGGCGAGGCTTCCGACCCGGAACTCCCCGCCCTGCGGCACGCCGGCGGCGTTGTAGCGCTGGGCGTAGAGTCCCCACTGACTGCCGTCCTGCCCGTAGCTGGACCACGCCACTACGAAGTCGCCGTCGGCGTCCATGGCCACGGTGGGGTAGGCCTGACCGCCCGCCGTGGTGGAATTAACCAGGAACTCGCCGTCGGCGGGATAGCCGGCCGCTGTATAGCGCCGGGCGTAGATACCAGCATCGCCGCCGTCCTGACCGTTGCTTATCCAGGCGACGACGAAGTCGCCGGCGGCATCAGCGGCAATTGCGGGCCAGTGCTGGTAGTCCGTGGTGTAGCTGTTGACCTGGAACTCGGCACCCAGCGGGTCGCCCGGCGCGGCCTGTGCGCTGTTCAGCGGCGTAAGCATGGTCGCCGCCAGGAGGGCCAGCGCGAGACGCGACCGGCCCGTGTTTCCTGCTGCCATCGTGGTTCTCCCCTTTTGCCGCTCGCTCGGAGACCGAGCCACGGCATTGACCGAGCTTCATGATTACACTAGTTGCGGTAAAAAAATTATTAAAGGAGCTACTGAAACGTGCGTTCTTGTCATCCCGCCCCTTGCGTTGCCCGTCGGGTGCTGGAAGGATGGTCCTGCGTCAGAAATCGATATCGGGGAGGTCAGGACCATGGATGTACGCGCCGCTGTCGCGTTCGAGGCGGGCAAGCCGCTCAGCATCGAAACCGTTCAGCTCGAGGGCCCGAAGGCGGGCGAGGTTCTGGTCGAGATCAAGGCGACCGGGATCTGC
>CAMYMY010000452.1 GCA_947259625.1 uncultured Kiloniellales bacterium
CCAGGGTGCGGTTGAGCAGCGTGCTGCCGAAGCCGACCTTGTCGGCATGGGTCGATTCGGTGTGGTCGATCGAGACCACGATGTAGCCCTTGGAGGCCAGGTTCTCGGTCAGGTAGGTCATCAGGACGCGCGAGCCCGGATAGCCGTGCGAGACGATGACCAGGGGATAGGGACCGTCGCTCGCATCTGGCGCGGCGCCGCGCGCGGCGCGGCCGGCGAAGGTGAAGGGCGTGACCGGCCGCTCGGGATCGCCGGGGCCGCTGCCCAGCGCGTCGTCGTAGGTGGTCACCTGGCGCTTGCCTGGGCGCAGCGCGGCCGGGTACCAGACCTCGAGCGTCAGCGGACGATCGTAAAGCGGGTTGGGGTTTTCCGGGGTGTAGCTCAGGATGTCGATCTGGTCGGGGTTGACGGCCTCTAGCGTGCGCACGCCGATGGCGTAGGGGCCGCGCCTGGCCAGCTCGGGCGCGTCGGGCCGCGCGTCGCCATAGAAGAAGCCGGCCTCGTCCAGCTTGTTGCAGCCGACGCTGTGCTCGGACTTGCCTTCGTGCGGCGTGCCGCACTCGTGCAACGCATAGGCCGGCGCGATCGTCAGCGACCCGGCGCCGAATCCGACGAGCACCAGTGCGATCGCGCCTGTCAGCGAAGACAAGAAGTCCCTGCGCATTCCTTATTCTCCTCCCGTTTATCCGGCAGAGCGGACCGGTTCGGGGCCGCCGTCTCGACCGGGATTTTCCAAGTGGGCCGTTCCGTGGACCCATGATGACCCATCCCGGTCCGCCCGGCAATCCGCCGCACCGCACACGACACGGTGTCGCCGTGTCCCAGGCGTGGCACCGGTCTCCAAGGGCCGACCGGCCGCATGCCCTTGCCGCTGGCGTAGTGTCCCGGCGGGCGGAGAGAGAAAGTTATTTCAACACCACCCGCCGGGCTCTAGAACTGTCAGATTGGAGCCTTGGACTGCGGCACGTCGCCGATCGCGTCGACAGCTTCACAGGCTCTTAGCACCCAACAGGAAGGGAAGACCTCATGCGGTTTCTATTGTACAGCCTTATGGCTTTGATGGCGTTACAAGCCCCCGCGGCCGCGGCGGGCAAGTTGGACAAGCTACGCCAGACCGGCGTGCTGAAGGTGGGCTATAGGGAAGACGCGGCCCCGTTTTCCTACAAGTCGGAGATTGGCGAGGCCGTCGGGTACTCGGTCGATCTGTGCCGGACGATCGCGACCAGGCTGAAAGCGGACCTGGGTCTCGCGAAGCTTTCGGTCGACTATGTCCCGGTGACGACCGAGGGCCGTTTCAAGGCCATCAAGGAGGGGCGTATCGACATCCTCTGCGGCGCCACCACGGCGACGCTCTCGCGGCGCGAGCTGGTCGACTTCTCGCTGCCGACCTTCATCAGCGGCGCGAGTGTTCTGCTGCGCAGTGACGGCCCCGATGGCATGAAGGCGCTGAGCGGTCACAAGGTCGGCGTGCGCGGCGGCACGACCACCGAGGAGGCGCTGCGCAATACGCTGACCAAGCTGTCGGTCGACGCCGAGGTTGTCACCGTCGCCGACCACCAGGACGGTCTGGAGCAGCTGGAGAAAGGCGCGGTCTCGGCGTACTTCGGAGATCGCGCGATCCTCATCTTCCTCGCGGCAGGAAGCAAGTCCAGGGACATTCTTCGCATTTCCGAGCAGCACTTCACCTTCGAGCCCTACGCCTTGGCATTGCCGCTCGGCGACAGCGGCTTCCGGCTGGCCATCGACCGCACGCTGAGCCGTGTCTACCGCTCGGGCGCGATCGAGACGCTGTTCAGAAGCTCGTTCGGCAAGGAGGCGAAGCCGACCGGCCTTCTGCAGGCGCTCTACGTGATCAGCACCCTGCCGGAGTAGAGCGAACCGGAGACCCCGTGCCCGGGCCCGCCCTCGCGGGAAGGCCCGGGCCGGGGACTGTCGGAAGGGGCGGCGCGGAGCGCTGTCGCGGCGAAATCGGCAGCGCGTGCCCGGGCGAGATGATACCCTGACCGCTGAAGGGCGCCGTCGAGCGTCCGCGCGTTCGTTCAAGGGGGGATCAAGGTGTCGTCGGCAGCGCGCTCGATCGCCACGCTTCTGATCGGCACCGGGGCGCTGTTCCTCGGCAACGGCCTGCTGCAGACGCTGCTGCCGATCCGCGCGCAGCTGGAGGCCTTCTCGGCCAGCACCATCGGCCTGATGGGCGCGGTCTACTTCGCCGGCTTCGCCGTCGGCTGCCTGGTCGGCCCGCCGGCGGTCAAGCGGGTCGGCCACATCCGCTGCTTCGCCGGCTTCGCCGCGCTCGCGGCGGCGGCCACGCTGGTCTATCCGCTGGCCGTCGATCCGCTGGCCTGGTCGGTGCTGCGCGGTTTCACCGGGCTGTGCCTGGCCGTGCTCTACATGGTGGTCGAGTCCTGGCTGAACGACCAGTCGAGCAACGAGGTGCGCGGCGGCGTGCTGTCGGTCTACATCATCGTCACCAACGTGGTGACCATGGGCGGCCAGCTCATGGTCAACCTCGACGACCCGATGGGCTGGCCGCTGTTCTCGCTGGTCGCCATGCTGGTCGCCCTGTCGCTCGTGCCGCTGTCGCTGACCGACACGGCGGCGCCCAAGCCGATCGCCACCGCGCAGCTCAGGATCGCCCGGCTCTACCACTACTCGCCCTCCGGCTTCATCGGCTGCCTGGCGGTCGGCATGGTCGAGGGCGCCTTCTGGACCCTCGGCCCGGTCTTCGCCCAGAGCCGCGCGCTGCCGGTCGCCGAGATCACGCTGTTCATGGGCGCCTTCGTCGCCGGCGGCACGCTCTCGCAGTGGCCGCTCGGCCGCTTCTCGGACCACGTCGACCGGCGCTGGGTGATGGCCGGCTGCTCGTTGGGCACGGTCGGCACCGGCTTGGCGCTGGCCTTCCTGGCGCCGGACAGCACGGCGCTCGCCTTCGCCCTGGCCTGCCTGCACGGCGCCTTCATGGTGCCGCTCTACGCGCTCGGCCTGGCGCACGCCAACGACTACGCCCCGAGCGAGCGCCTGGTCGAGACCTCGAGCGGCCTCCTGCTGGTCTACGCCTGCGGAGCGGTGATCGGG
>CAMYMY010000453.1 GCA_947259625.1 uncultured Kiloniellales bacterium
CGGCCGCCTGCTGGCCGCCGCCGACCCGCTGACGCCCGAGCGCTTCCTGGCGCTGGACGAGGCGGACTTCAAGCGGATCGGCTTCAGCCGCCAGAAGATTCGCTACGGCCGGGCGCTGGCCGAGGACGTACTGGCCGGACGCATCGACCTGGAGGCCGTCGCGCGCCTGGACGACGAGGCGGGGATCGAGACCCTGATCCGGGTCAAGGGGGTCGGGCGCTGGACCGCAGAGATCTACCTCCTCTTCGCGCTCCGCCGTCCGGACGTCTGGCCGGTCGACGATCTGGCGGTCTGCGCCGGGGTACAGCGTCTCAAAGGCCTCGCGGAGCGGCCGTCCCGCGACCGCATGCTCGAGATCGGCGAACCCTGGCGGCCGCACCGCAGCGCCGCGGCCCGCTTCCTCTGGCACTTCTACCATCACCCCGGCGTGCCCGACTGAGCGGGTGACGGGCCGCCGCCGATGCCCTATCAATGGCGGCGACTATCTCTGGAGGGCGTTCTCGACGATGACCGAAGGCTTCGAACTCGACGGCCCGCGATTCGGCCCCGCCAGGGGCGGGAGGCCCGACGCCCTCGTCGTCCTCGCCCACGGCCTGGGGGCCGACGGCAACGACCTGATCGGCCTGGCGCCGCAGTTGGGACAGGTCCTGCCGGGCGCCGCCTTCGCGTCGCCCCACGCGCCCTTTCCCTGCGACATGGCGCCCTTCGGCCGCCAGTGGTTCAGCCTGCAGGACCGCTCGCCCGACGCGATCCTGGCCGGGGTGCGCGCGGCGGCGCCGATCCTGGATGGCTTCGTCGACGCCGAGCTGGCGCGCCACGAGCTCGGCGACGACCGCCTGGCGCTGATCGGTTTCTCCCAGGGCACCATGATGTCGCTTTACATTGCGCTGCGCCGGGCCGAGGCCTGCGCCGGGGTCCTCGGCTATTCCGGCGCGCTGATCGGCGCGGAGCACCTGGCCGCCGAGATCACGAGCAAGCCGCCGGTCCTGCTGATTCACGGCGAGGCGGACGAGATCGTGCCGGTCCAGGCCCTGCCCCACGCCGTGGCCGCGCTCGAGGCCTGCGGCGTCCCGGTCACCGGCGAGCGCCGCCCGCGCCTCGGCCACGGTATCGATCCGGAAGGCCTCACCCTCGGCGCCCGGTTCCTCACCGAACGGCTCGGCGGCTGACGGGAGGAACGCCCGCGCGCGGGACCAAATCGTTAACGATGTTCTAAACCCGATATTAGGAAAAGTGTTGTATGACAATGTCATGAAGACGGCCTGCTTGGAACACCACATCTTGTGTTCGCCGGGCAGCTCAAGTATCACAGAGGTTGGTCCAGCGGCGCCTTCGACCGTGCCGCGCGAACAGGAAGGATAGAAAGACCCGCTGCCATGACTGCGGTCCAGGCATTTCCGGCGCTGGTGCTGAACGCGGACTTCCGGCCGTTGAGCTACTTCCCCCTGTCGCTCTGGTGCTGGCAGGACACGGTCAAGGCCGTCTTCCTCGACCGGGTCGACATCGTCTCCGAATACGACCGCGTGGTGCGCTCGCCCAGCTTCGAGATGCGCCTGCCCAGCGTCATCTCGCTGAAGGAATACGTGCATCTGGACCGGCGGCCGGCGTTCACCCGCTTCAACGTGTTCCTGCGCGACCACTTCGACTGCCAGTACTGCGGCCGGAATTTCTATTCCGAGGAGCTGACCTTCGACCACGTGGTGCCCCGCTCGCGCGGCGGGCGGACGACCTGGGCCAACGTGGTTACCGCCTGCCAGGGCTGCAACCTGCGGAAGGGCGACCGCCTGCCGGTCGAGTGCCGCATGCACCCGCGGCGGCCGCCCGCACAGCCGACCACCTATCAGCTGCAGGAGAACGGCCGAGGCTTCCCGCCCAACTTCCTGCACGAAAGCTGGAACGATTACCTCTACTGGGATACCGAGCTGGAAGATTGATAGGGTGCCGGACTCCGGACGGGACCGTTGGTATCAGCTTCTCTCCGCCGTGGCCCGCCGCCCGGCCTCGCTCAGCGCGATGCCCGAGAGGATCAGCGCCAGGGCGCCCAGGGCCCGCCACTCCGGCGTTTCGCCGAGGACAACCATTCCGACGACGACGGCCCAGAGCGGGATCAGGTAGTTGATCAGCGACACGAAGGTCGGGCCCGCCGCGGTGACCAGCTTGAAGTAGACCACCGTGGCCAGGGCGGTCGAGACGATGCCGAGAACGGCCACGGCAAGGGCGGCCGTCGCCGGAATCGCCGCGATGGCCGGAGGCCCGCCGGCAAAGGCCAGGGGAAGCATGATGGCGCTGGCCAAGATCATCACGCCAGTGCCGGCCACCAGGGGGTCGCCGTCGGGGCGGTGGCGGGCGACGATCGTATTGACGGCGTAGCAGACCGCGCCGCCCAGCACCGAAAGCTCGGACAGGAGCGCGGTGCCGCCGACCTCGAGCTCGAGCAAGGCGTCCGGACCCACGAGCGCCACGATGCCGATGAAGCCGAGGACGAAGCCGGCGAGCCGGATCGGGTTGAGCCGTTCCCCGGCGACGAAGAAGTGCGCCAGCACCAGCGTCGTCAGCGGCATGATCGCCATGAGGATGCCGGCCAGCCCGCTGTCGATCCGCTGCTGACCCCAGGAGATCAACCAGAACGGCAGGGCGTTCCCCAGCACCGCCAGGGCCAGGAAGAACAGCCACGGACGCCGCCCGCCCGGCAGGGTCTTGCCCAGCGCGAAGAGCAGCGCGGTCAGGCCGGCGGCGGCGATCACCAGGCGCCCGGCGACCACGGTTTCCGGCGGCAGGGCGCTCACCGCGATCTTGGTGAACATGAAGGAGCTGCCCCACATGGCGACCAGTGCCGCCAGCAGCAGCCAGTGCAGGAGAGGCCGCCGGCCGGCCACGCCCCGTGGGCCTAGTACCGAGGAGCGGAGGTAATGACCCCTTTCATGGCGCGTATCGGGCCGCCCGGGTAGGCGCGGTGTGAAGCGCGATGCCTTGCGCATCGGGCAAGCACCGCAACGCACCCGGCGGCCCGATACGCGCCACCGAAGGCCGGGCGATTCTGACCGCCGGCCGCGTTGCGCACTG
>CAMYMY010000454.1 GCA_947259625.1 uncultured Kiloniellales bacterium
GAAACAGGAGCACCGCAGGCCCGAGTACCTGGCGCTCAACCCGGCCGGCCTCGTGCCGACACTGGTGACCGACGACGACCGGGTGCTGACGGAATCGGCCGCCATCACGGTGGCCCTCTGCGAGCGCCATCCGGACGCGGGGCTGATCCCCGGAGCCGGCGACTCGGCGCGCTGCAGCTTCTTCCGTTGGCTCTTCTACCTGACCAATACCGTGCAGGAGGCCTACAAGCGCTTCTACTTTCCCGGCCGCTTTTCGACCGACCCTGCGGACGCGCCCAGGATCAAGGAGCGGGCCGCAAGCGATCTGGCCGCACGCTGGCGGATCGTCGAAGACCGCCTCGCCGATCCCGGGCCTTATCTGCTCGCCGAGCGTTTCAGCGCCGCCGACATCTTTCTCGTCATGTTGGCGACCTGGTTCGAGTCGAGGGCGGGCCTGTTCGAAATGTGCCCCAAGGTCGGGCGCTGCTTCGCTCTGGCCGCCGAGCGCCCGGCCCTGCGTCGCACACTGGAAGCAAACGGAGAGCTGTGAACATGACTGCCACCGCCGACGACGTGCTCGAGTTCTGGTTCGCCCCCGGCATGGAGAAGCGCTGGTTCAAAAAGGACGCAACCTTCGACGACGAGGTGCGCCGAGCGCTCCTGGAGCTTCACGGGCAGGCTGCGGCGGGAGCCCTGGAGGACTGGCGGCAGAGCGCCCGGGGCGCGCTCGCGCTGGTCATTCTGCTCGATCAGGTGCCGCGCAACCTGTTTCGCGGGGATCCGCGCGCCTTCGCGACCGACGCCAGGGCGCTTGCCGTAACCAAGCGGGCGCTCCAAGAGGGCCTCGACAAGACGCT
This sequence comes from uncultured Kiloniellales bacterium, assembly GCA_947259625.1. Taxonomy (GTDB): domain Bacteria; phylum Pseudomonadota; class Alphaproteobacteria; order Kiloniellales; family JAKSDN01; genus CAMYKD01. The sequence goes on from CAMYMY010000454.1 coordinate 837, forward strand.
GCGACAGGCCGAGCGCATGTTCCTCTACCTGCCGATGGAGCATTGCGAGGACCTGGCCGACCAGGATCTCTGCGTGATGCTCACCGGATCGCTGGACGAGAACCCGGAATGGCACGGCTACGCGGTCCGGCATCGCGACGTCGTCGCCCGCTTCGGCCGCTTTCCGCACCGAAACGCGGCCCTCGGCCGCGAGACCACGCCCGAGGAGCAGGCATTCCTGAAGGAGCCCGGCTCCTCATTCTGAGCGGTTCGGCCGAAGCGGTCAGTCTTCGCCGTCGCCGCCCTCCACCTTGCGCAGGCGCGGTGGGTGGCCGGCCGGCGCCGCGTCCTCCGGCTCCGGGCGGCGGACGGCGATGGCGTCTGCCAGCCGGTCGATGTTCTTGACGTGCAGATCGCGCTGCGGAAAGGGGATTTGAATCCCGGCTTCGCGAAAGGCCTTGTCGACCGCGGTCAGCAGGTCGCTCTGCGCCGTATAGAGATTCTCGATGTTCGAGAGGAAGCCGCGAGCCTCGAATTCGAGCGCGCTGTCGCCGAAGCGCCTGAACAGGACCCTTGGCGCCGGCCAGGCCACGATGTCCTGGTTCTCCTTCAGGCAGGTCATCAGGATTTCCTTCACCTGCTCGATGTCCGAGCCGTAGGCGACGCCCACCGGGACGTCGACGCGGCCGTACCGGTCCTTGTGGGTCCAGTTGACGACGGCGGTCGAAACGATTTCGCTGTTGGGAATCACGATCGAGGCGCGCTGAAAGGTCTCTAGCTCGGTGGCGCGCAGGCGGATGGTCTTGACATAGCCCTCGTTGGCGCCGACCACGACCCAGTCGCCGACCTTGATCGGCCGCTCGATCAGCAGGATCAGGCCGGACACGAAGTTGTTGACCACGCCCTGCAGGCCGAAGCCGATGCCGACCGAGAGCGCCCCGAAGATCAGCGCCAGGTTGGTCAGGTCGAGGCCGATCGCGGCGGTGCCCAGCGCGAGGGCAATGATCAGGCCCAGGTAGCCGAAGCCCGCCGAGAGCGAATGGCGCAGACCGGGATCGAGCCCGGTTTGCGGCAGAACGCGCTCGCTGAGCAGGCGTTGCAGCATCCGGACGACGATGAGCGCGATGACGAAGATGGACAGCGCGGTAACGATGTCCACGATGGAGATCGTGACGTCGCCGACCGTGATGCCTTGGAGCGCGTCTTTTGTCCAAGCCCACATGTCGGCCAAGGGCACGCCCCATAGAACGAGAACCAGGAACAAACCGACACCGAAGGTCACGATGTCGAGCAGGGCGCGCAGCCAAAACTTGAACAGATTGCGCGTGGCGTGCCGGACCGCCAGGCGCTCCTGGAGGAAGTTGGAGCGCAGCGCGCCGCCGATCAGCTCCCGGCACAGGCCGCGCAACAGAAACAGGATTCCGACGACCACCCCGCTGGCGAGCAGGCTTTCGCTCAAATAGGCGCCGAGATTGGCGTGGCCGAGCAAGGCCGCAGGCACGGCGGCGAGCGCGACGGCGGCGCTGAGAAGGCGCACTCCATTCCAGAAAGACGACGTCGATGGCGCCTGGGCTGCCGGCTCGTCGGCTTTAGGGTCTTGTCCCGGTTGCGCGGTGGCGTCCGTTTGCCCGCCGATCCACAGCCTGCCCTGGACCAGGGCCAGGACGCCGGCTGCCTCGAGTGCGGCAACGACGAATTCGAACACGGACGTGAACGGGTCCGAATAGACGAGGCTTCCGCTCAAGGTGGTGAAGAACAGGTCGACGGCGAAGACGGACGCGAGAAAGGTAACGCGGTGGTTGATCGTACGGGCGTTGGCCGGCGAAAGTCCGACCAGGCGCCAGGCCGGCAGCTCCGGCGCCAAGACCGCGCGCGGCAGGGCATAGGCAAGCACCAGGAAGATCGTTATGATGCTGGCCGCTGCGACCGCATCGGCGAAGAGGCCGCCGACGACCGTGGCCTCGCTCGAGACATAGTAATAGAGCGCGCCGAAGATCAGGGCCGGCACGATGCCGCTGGCCAAGCCCTCGCAGATGCCGGCAAGGAGCCGGCGGGCATAGGTCGGCTCCTCGATCGTCCGATCGCGCCCGAACCAGCGTCGCAAGGCGATGCGAATGACCAATCCGAAAAGCAGCGCCAAGGCGGCGAGCATGACCGAGCGGAAAAAAGCCTCCTGCTCGCGTTGCTGCGGTGTCAGATCGCGCCACCACTCGAGCGGCGATCGGGCCAGGGTCAACAG
>CAMYMY010000455.1 GCA_947259625.1 uncultured Kiloniellales bacterium
CGGGGTCGGTGACGATCGGCTCGACGAGATCTCGAAGATGGCCGCGGTTGACCCCACGGCGCCGACCAACCCGATCCCCGTCGGCGCGCCGGAGCTCAAGACCATCCTCGTCGCTGCGCTCGAGGGGCGCGTCGGCTGAGGACAGCGGCGGAGCGGTCCGGTGAAAAGGAACTGGACGGCTCCGACGCTTCTGCTGCTGCTGGCCGCTCTGGCGCTCAGCGCCTGCTCCCCGCAGCGCGGGTTGGAGGCCTGGGCACTGCTGGAAGATCTGGCGGCCGGTGCCGGACCGAGTCGCCTCAAGGAAAGCACGTCCGAACCGCGGCGCCAGGCGGTCGCCTACGAGATCGCCGGTCAGGGCTACCGGGGCGACCTCTACCGGCCGGCCGAGGGTCCGGGCGTACCCCTGGTGCTGGTGCCGGGCGCGGCCCCGGACGGCAAGGACGACCCGCGCCTGGTGGCGACCGCCAGGTCGCTGGCACGGGCCCGCTTCACGGTCCTGGTACCGGACATCGAGAACCTGCGCCGGCTCCACGTCAGCGCCGCCGACGCCCTGGAGATTGCCGCCGCGGTGCGTTACCTGGCTGCCCGGGACGGAACCGGCGACACCAGGGTGGGAATCGTTGCCATCTCCTACGCCGCCGGTCCGGCGATGATGGCCGCGCTCACGCCGCCGGCACGCGACCTGGTGCGCTTTATCGTGACGATCGGCGGCTATTTCGACCTTGAGGCCGTCGTCACCTTCTTCACCACCGGCCGCTACCGCGAGACCCCAAGCGCGCCCTGGCAGTACAGGCGACCGAACGCCTATGGCAAGTGGGTGTTCCTGCGCAGCAACGCTTGGCGCCTGGAGGAGCCGCGCGACCGCGTGCTGCTCGACGCCATGGCGGCACGCAAGCTGAGGAACCTGGACGCCGACATCGCCGACCTCATCCCCCGGCTCGGCCGGGAGGGCCGCGCGGTCCATGCGCTGCTCGCCAACCGCGACCCCGATCGGGTGCCGGCCCTGATCGCCGCCCTGCCCGCCCCCGTCCGGAGCGAGATCGCGGCGCTCGACCTGAAACGGCACGATCTCGCGGCCTTCGAGGCCGAGGTGATCGTGGTCCACGGCCGCGACGATCCGATCATCCCCGAGACAGAGAGCATGGCGCTGGCGGCCGCGCTGCCAGAGGGCCGGGCCCACCTCTACCTGGCCGACAACCTGGCCCACGCCGACCTGGCGCCGGCCGGCGCAGGCGACAGCCTTGTATTGTGGCGCGCGGCCCTGCGTCTGCTCGAGCTGCGCGATTCCCAGTTCGCCGCGGGCAACGGGGAGAGCTGACGGCCCGTTCCCGCAAACCCCCGCGCTGATACGGGCACACACGGAAGTAAAAAAATTTCCCATATCCGGCCGGGAATGTTTTTTCCTGACCTTTCCGTTCTCTTCCTGTCAACATTATGTCTATTTACACACTATTAAACGTTCTCTTATTGAATACTTATTCTAACCGGCGATATTGGTGTATAGACAACCGGCGCCGTCCGAGACGCCGGACAGCAAGCGAGGTTGACGTCTGCCATGACCCTCTTCACCCATCCCGAATTCGACGACCATGCCGAAGTGGCCTTCTGCCGCGATCCCGAAAGCGGCCTGCAAGCGATCATCGCGATCCACAATCTGAACCGCGGCCCGGCCCTCGGCGGCTGCCGCATGTGGAGCTATGCCGGCGAGGAGGAGGCACTGACCGATGCGCTGCGCCTGTCGCGCGGCATGACCTACAAATCGGCGCTCGCCGGCTTGCCCTATGGCGGCGGCAAGTCGGTCATCATCGGCGATCCGAAGACCGCAAAGAGCGAGGAGTTGTTCCGCGCCATGGGCCGCTTTGTCGAGTCGCTCGGCGGCCGCTACATCATCGCCGAGGACGTCGGCATCGGCGTGCCCGACATCGACATCATCGCCCAGGAAACCAAGCACGTGTCCGGCGCCAGCGCCGGTGGCGTCGGCGATCCCTCACCGGGCACCGCCTACGGCGTCTACGTGGGCATCCGCGCGGCGGTCAAATACAAGCTGGGCCGGGACGATCTCAAGGGCCTCACGGTGGCCGTGCAGGGCCTGGGCCATGTCGGCCGCTATCTCTGCCGCCGCCTCGCCGACGCCGGCGCCGCTTTGATCGTCACCGACATCGACCGGAACACGGTCGACGCGGTGGTCGAAGAGCTGGGCGCAAAGCCGGTCGCGCCCGAGGAGATCTACGGCGTCGACGCCGACGTCTATGCGCCCTGCGCGCTCGGCGCCACGATCGATGATGGCACGATCAAGGTGCTGCGCGCGCCGATCGTCGCCGGCGCGGCCAACAACCAGCTGGCCGAGCCGAGGCACGGCGCCGAGTTGCTGCGCCGCGGCGTGCTCTACGCGCCGGACTACGTGATCAACGCCGGCGGCGTCATCGTGATCAGTCACGAGGGACCGCGCTACGACAAGGCCGAGGCCTTCGCGCACATCGCCGGGATCCACGACACGCTGCTCGAGATCTTCCGGCGCGCGGATGCGACCGGCGCGCCCACCTCCGAGGCCGCCGACCTACTGGCCGAGGAGCGTTTCAAGGGTCCCGGCCTGGCTGCCTCCGCCGCGGCCTGACCCACAGTTTCCGATACCCCCGCTTCGCCCGGGCCTGATCGAGGCCCGGGTGTTTCTTGTCATCCGCCGAAAGCGTAGGCGGCCATGGAGAGGCCGCCGGAGCCAAAGCTGCGATGCAGGACGTGGCCCCCGCTGCCATCGGCCGCCGCGCCTGCGCCGAGCGCCACGAAAAGCGGCAGGACGTGCTCTTCGGTCGGGTGCGCCCGCTCGCCGGACGGCGCGCGACTCCGGTAGCCGACGAGATCCTCGACCGCGCCGGCTTCGACTCGCTCCGCCAGCCAGTCGTCGAAGGCCTGGGCCCAGTCCGGCACCCCGGCCTCGCCTTCCCGCCATTCCCTCCGATTGTGCACCGCTCCGCCGGAGCCCAGGATCAGCACACCCTCGGCACGCAGCGGCGCCAACGCCCGGCCCAATGCCAGGTGGTCGGCGGGGCCACCCC
>CAMYMY010000456.1 GCA_947259625.1 uncultured Kiloniellales bacterium
CCATGTCGGTCAGCGCTCCACCCCAGAGCGCGAACGGCACCAGGGAGGGCGCGACCCCGGCGCGGCTCAGGAAGGCCTCGCTTTGGCCCGACGAGACCAGCACGGCGATCACGCCCGTGGCGATCCAGAACAAGGCGAGCACGATTCTCAATTGGCCGTGTTGCCATAGTTCAGCATCCTGAGCGAGGTGGTCGTGAGCGGCCCACCGCCGAACAGGTCGCCGAACCGCGCGGCAAGCCCGGCCAGGAATTGCGGCACGTGAATCACCCGGGCCGGCGGCAGGCCGAGCCAACGCCTGAGCGCCAGCAGGAGATCCGTGAAGGTGACCGCCCGGGGGCCCACCGCGGCGATCACCTCGCCCGACGTGCCAGTGCGTTCGACCAGCCGCCGCACACCCTTGGCCAAGTCGGCCATGTGAATCGGCTGAAAGGATTGATCGCCCCGCCCGACCACCGGGACCAACCAGGGCAACGCGGCCAGCGCGCGGAACAGCGACGTTCCCCCATAGGACCCCGCGGGCGTATAGGCGAGCGATGGCTGCACGACCGTGCCGTCGAGCGATAGGCTCTGGAGATGCAAATCCGCCTCGTGTTTGCTCAGCGCGTAGGCGGTGCCGGCCTGGGGCTCCGCGCCCAAGGCCGAGATCTGAATGACACGCCGAACCCCGGCCGCCAGGCAGGCATCGAACAGGGCCTTGGGGGCCGCGCTGTGGATTGCCGCGATCGACTGGCCGGACCGGGACTGCAGTATGCCGGCACAGTTGATCACGGCATCCACGCCGTCGAGACGCGGTTGCCAGTCCGACACCTCGGTATCACGGTTGAAGTCGCAGGCGAGAGCCTCCTGTCCGGGAAACATGCGCCGGGCCCGCGCCGGATCGCGTACGCAGCAGACGACGCGGTGGCCCGCCGCGATCAAGGCGGACGTGATATGCCGGCCGATGAAGCCGCAGGCGCCGGTGACCAGGATTCGCATGGCGCGCGATTGTGGCCCGGGGCTGGCGGCGGCCGCAAGCCGGTCGACCGGATGCTAAGATCCCGCGTCCTGATCGTCGCGGACCCTGGCGAACATCTGGGCGAGGTCGACCGGGAAGGGGAAGACGATGGTTGAACTGCGCTCGCCGGCAATTTCGAGCAGCGTCGTCAGGTAGCGCAGCTGCATGGCCTGGGGCCGCTCGGACAGGATGCGGGCGGCCTCCAGGAGTTTCCCGGCGGCCTGGTGCTCGCCCTCCGCGCCGATGATCTTGGCCCGCCGCACGCGCTCGGCCTCGGCCTGCTTGGCGATCGCCCGGACCATGCTCTCGTCGAGGTCGACGTGCTTGAGCTCGACGTTGGCGACCTTGATGCCCCAGGCGTCGGTTTGTTCGTCGAGGATTCGCTGGATGTCGGCGTTGAGCTTGTCTCGCTCGGCGAGCATCTCGTCGAGTTCGTGCTGGCCGAGCACCGAGCGCAACGTGGTCTGCGCCAGCTGGCTGGTCGCCGCGGCGAAGTCCGCGACTTGGATGATCGCCTTCTGGGCGTCGAGTACCCGGTAATAGATGACCGCGTTGACGCGGACCGAGACGTTGTCGCGCGAGATCACGTCCTGCGTCGGCACGTCGAGCACGCGTACGCGCAGGTCGACACGGACCATCGTCTGAATGACCGGCACGACGATGATCAGGCCCGGTCCCTTGACCTTCTGGAACCGGCCGAGAAGGAAGACGACTGCGCGCTCGTACTCGCGCATGATTCGCAGCGACGCGAAGACAATCAGCAGAATTACGCCGGCCACGATGATGATTGCCCAGGTCATGTCCTCAGCTCCCTTCTGATTCGGGCTCGACGACCAGTATCAGCCCCTCGATGGCCTTGACCCGTACCCGCGCGCCCGGGCCGATGGGCTGCGTCGCCCTGGCCTGCCAGACCTCGCCCTGCACCCGCACGCGGCCGCGCTCGTCCGCCCAGTCGATGACGCTGCCGGTGCTGTCCAGCATCTGCTCGACCCCGCTGACCACCGCCTGGCGGCGCGAGCGCACCAGCATCGTCATGGTGAGCAGCATGAGCCCGGCGGCAACCGCCGCGATCGAACCGACCAGATACCAGGGTATGCCGTAGCCCGGGACGTCGGTGTCCAGCAACATGATCGAGCCGGCGACGAAGGCGACCAGCCCGCCGATCCCCAGCACGCCGAAGCTGGGCATGAAGGCCTCGGCCACCATCAGCGCGAGTCCGAGCAGGATCAGCGCGAGGCCCGCGTAGTCGACCGGCAGGACGTGCAGGCCGTAGAGACCGAGCAGAATGCAGATGCCTCCGAACACGCCGGCCACGATCGAGCCGGTGTAGAACTCGAGGATGAGCGCCTGCACCCCCAGGGTCAGAAGAAGGAAGGCAATGGTCGGGTTGGTGATCACGCCCAGTAGCTTGGTGCGCCAATCCGCCGCGAATTCGACGATCTCGAGCGCAGCGGTCTTCAGCGTCCGTACTTCGCCGTCGATTTCGACCTCGCGGCCGTCCACCTTGGCCAGCAGGTCCTCCGGATCCTCGGCGATCAGATCGATCACGCCCTCCGCCAAGGCGTCACTTGCCGAGAGGCTGGCGGCCTCCCGCACCGCCTTCTCGGCCCACTCCGCGTTGCGCCCGCGTTTCTGGGCCAGGCCGCGGATGTAGGCGATGGCATCGTTCATCGCCTTTTCCGGAAGGCCGGGATGGTCTTTCGCCGACACCGACTCGTCGTCGGTCTCGGTATCCGCAGGTTCCTCCGCGTCGGCCTCATCGTCGGGTTCCGTGTCCCCCTTGCCCTCGTTCCTTTTCTTCGGCCTCTCTTTCTCGTCCTCGCGTGGCGGCGAGAACGGCGAGCCGCCGCCGATCTGCACGGGCGTCGCCGCGCCCAGGTTGGTCGCCGGCGCCATGGCGGCGACATGGCAGGCGTAGAGGATGTAGGTGCCCGCGCTGGCCGCGCGCGCACCCCCGGGAGCGACATAGCCGATCACCGGCACGGGCGAGGACAAGATGTCCTGGATGATCTCGCGCATCGAGGTATCGAGGCCGCCCGGCGTGTCTATCTGCAG
>CAMYMY010000457.1 GCA_947259625.1 uncultured Kiloniellales bacterium
CGCCCAAGGCCCAGGCCGCCTGGCCCCTGGCCCCCTCGGACGAATGGTGCGGCGAGTGGGAGCCCGCTTTCGAAAGCTAGCCCGCCGGGTCACCAGTTGTTGCGCAGCTCGCGCAGCTTGACGAACACGGTCTTGGGATCCGGCTCGTCCGGCAGGTCGGGGAAGGTCTCGCGCAGACGGGCGATCACCGTCGGGCTGTGCAGCCGGAAGAAGGTATTGATCTGCTTCTCCAACGCCAGGGTCGAGACCAGCGCCCGGTTCGGGTCCTGGCCCTCGACGTCGTCCAGCAGCGCGCCGGCGCGGGCGTTGTCGGGCTCGCGGTCGAGGGTGAAGGCCAGGTTGTTCGCGATGTAATCGTGGCCCGGATAGACCAGGGTCTCGTCCGGCAGCCCGGCGAGCTGGGTCGCGAAGGTGTGGTAGAGCTCGTTCGGATGGCCGCCGTTGTGGCAGTTGCCGGCCCCGGCGTTGAACAGGGTATCGCCGCAGAACAGCGCCGGCGTGCCGGCGTGGGCCAGCAGGCAGACGTGGCTCATGGTGTGCCCGGGGGTATCCAGCGCCTCCAGCTCGACGCCGCGGCCCACCTTGATCACGTCGCCGGCCGAGAGCCCCCGGTCGATGCCCGGGATCTTGTCCTTGGCGTTGGCGTGGGCCAGAAGCTTGGCGCCCGTGGCGGCGATCACGGCCTTGTTGCCCCCGGTATGGTCGCCGTGCTCGTGCGTGTTGAGGACCTGGGTGATCTCCCAGCCCTGGTCGCGCGCCTCGGCCAGGCACTTGGCATGGTCCAGCGGGTCGACGGCGAGCGCCTCGCCGCTTTCGGGGCAGACGATCAGGTAGTTGAAATTGCGGTAGGCGTTCGCGGTCCAAATCTGTTCGACGATCACGGGCCTTCTCCCTCGCGTCCGGGTCCGATACCCAGTCTAGCGCAGCGCGGCCGGCGCGTCAGCGGATTGTGAGGAAGAGCGGATCCGGATTCGGGCAAGTAACAGCGCGAATATCGATGCGAGACTCTGACATGAACTACACTGAATAGATCGATTCAAATGACGTGGACTCCGGGTCGTCTCGACCTTATATGATGCACGAAGTATACCCGTTTGGATTTTATTTATTTCATTGAGGCTGTGTCATAGTTGTGCCATAACCGTGTTCTTTCAGTGGCATGGCGAAACAGGCGTTGCCTTGGAACGAATGCTTGCCGATCATTCCCCGATCGGGGGTTTGATGTCGTATTGGAGGGTTCAAGATGACCAGAGCAACAGGTTGGGTGCCGCTGGCGGTGGCCGCCTTCGCGCTTTCCTTCGGCTTGGCCGCCTGCGACGAGGGCGGTCCTGAACAGCAGACCAGCGCCCCGGCCGTTGAGCAGCCGGGCGACGCGGCCGCAACGCCCGAAGGCGAGACCCAGAAGCGCGAGTGACCCCACGGTGGGGGCCCGCGTCCTTGTCCGGGTCCTCCCGTGAGCGGTTTGGCGGCGGCTATCGTAAATAGCCGATGAAGTGCTCGCTGCCTCTGACAACGTAGGCGTTGCCGAAGCTGTCGTAGCACATCGTGCCGCCGAACTGGGCCGGATGCCCGTTCAGATACCCGGTCCCCGTGGTCGGCCGGCATCCCCGCAGGGCCGGCTGGGGCGGGGCGTAGTACTGCGGCGGCGGTGGCGAGGAGGCCCGCGTGAGCAGGCTGCCGAGCACCAGGCCGCCCAGCAGGCCGCCGACCAGGTAGGCGGCGGCGTCGTTGTGATGGCCATGGTCGTGATGGCCGCGATGGCCATAGCCCCCGGCCAGTGCCGGCGTCGCGCCGAGCAGAAGGGCCGAGGCGGCAAGCGCCGCAATGATCTTTCTCATGGCTTCATGACCTCGTTCGATCGCAGGCGATAATAGCACGCAAGGACTCTCCGGCTCTTTGCTTCTCAAGTCGGCCCCGCACCACGGCCCTGGGGCGCGGTGCGGACCAGCGTACACAGTGATACGTGGCCGGCGGCGTCCCCATCCCCTGGCGGTGCTCCGAACGCTTCGTCCCTTCCGGTGGCTCCGGCACGGTGCCTCACGCCGCCGGCGGCGGCTCGGGCGTCGGCGGGCCGGGCGGCGGCACGATCGGCGGGCCGGGCGGCAGGTCGGGCGGCCAAGGCGGCGGCTCCTCCGGCACCGCCTCATCCGGCGGCTCGGCCGGCGGTTTTGGAATCTGGGCGTACATCATCGCTACTCGAAGCATAGCACGGTTTGGACACGATCGGATCGGAAACACGTTGAAACCTATTGATGCGAAGTTGCACAGATTCGCGTTATAGTATATGATATTCATTAGAATGTATCGATTTTATTGTATTCTCTCGTTATACCTCGATCGAAGTTCAACCCTCGAACAGGTTCGCGCGATGGCTTCCAGCATCAGGTCCGTTCATCTTGTCCCAGCCTTGGTTGCGGCCGTCCTGTTCGGCGCGTTGCCTACGGCCGGCCGGACTGCGGCCATCGAAACGATCGTGCTGAGCGGCGACGTGTCGCCCGCCGCGCCGGACGCGACCTTCACCGCGTTCCACGCCCCAGTCCTGAACGGCGGAGGCAGCGTCGCCTTCTGGGGACTTGCCTCCGAGACACAGGGACTCTACCGACGCAGCGCCGGCCGCCTCCTCGAGGTGATCGCGCAGGCCGGACAGGCTCTCCCAGGCCTTGGCGGCCGCTTCGTCGAGTTTCAGCACCTGGTCCAGAACGAGGCGGGCGATGTCGCCTTCACGGCGACCATCGCCACGCCCGACGGCGGCGCCACGACGAGCATCTGGATCAAGCCCGAGGGGGCGCCGCTCAGGCTCGTCGCACGCGCGGGAGCCGCCGCGCCGGGCACCACGGACGCCTTCGGCTCCTTCCCCGACCAACCACTGTTGGACGACGACGGCGAGGTCGCCTTCTACGCCGTTCTCTCCGGGCAGCCGCTGTCCGGCATCTGGATGGCCTCCGGCGGCGATCCCGAGCTCATCGCACTCAAAGACCAGACCGCTCCGGGCACCGACGAGCGCTTCACCTTCTTCTCCGAGCTTGTCATGAACAAGAACGGAG
>CAMYMY010000458.1 GCA_947259625.1 uncultured Kiloniellales bacterium
CGGGTAGGTGACGCCCTGGCGCGACTTCATGGCCGCCTGCTCTTCGATCGGCAGCTCGTTCCATTCGCCGTGCCAGGCGCAGACCACGGCGGGCCCGTAGCTCTCGGTCAGGCCGTAGACGTGGGTCACCTCGATGCCCTTCTCGGCCATGGCGGCGAGCACGCTGGCCGGCGGCGGGGCGGCGGCGGTCATCATGCGGACCTGCTGGCCGAAGGGCCGCTGCTCCTCCGGGCTGGCGCCCAGGACCATCTGCATGACGATGGGCGCGCCGCAGAGGTGGGTCACGCCGTTCTCGGCGAAGGCCTGGTAGATCGCCGCCGACTCGACCCGGCGCAGGCAGACGTTGGTGCCGGCCATTGCCGTCACCGTCCAGGGGAAGCACCAGCCGTTGCAGTGGAACATCGGCAGGGTCCAGAGATAGACCGGATGCTGGCGCATGCCCCAGGTCAGCACGTTGCCGATGGCGTTCAGGTAGGCGCCGCGGTGGTGGTAGACCACGCCCTTGGGGTTGCCGGTCGTGCCCGAGGTGTAGTTGAGCGAGATCGCCCGCCACTCGTCGTCGGGCAGCGACCAGGGGTGCTCCGGGTCGCCCTCGGCGAGAAAAGCCTCGTAGTCGAGCTCGCCCAGGCGCTCGCCGCCGGGGCCCTGGGGATCGGCGATGTCGACCACCGGGATCTTGCGGCCGAGCTTCTCCAGCGCCGCCTTCATGACCGGCGCGTACTCCGTGTCGGTGATCAGCAGCTTGGCCTGGCCGTGCTCGAGGATGAAGGCGATCGCCGCGGCGTCGAGGCGCGTATTGAGCGCGTTCAGCACCGCGCCCAGCACCGGCACGCCGAAGTGCGCCTCGAAGAGCGGCGGCGTGTTGGGCGCCATGACGGCAACCGTGTCGCCCGGGCCGATGCCGCGTTTCGAGAGCGCCGAGGCCAGGCGCCGGCAGCGCGCGTAGGTCTTGGCCCAGCTTCTGCGCTCCGGCCCGTGTACGACGGCGGTGTGCGCCGGATGAACCGTGGCGGCGCGCGGCAGGAAGCTCAAGGGCGAGAGCGGCGTGTAGTTGGCCGCGTTTCGGTCCAGGCCGCTCTCGTAGGGGTTTCCGGACACGGCACTTCCTCCCGTCCCTGTTCGTCTCTGTTCTTTCTTAGGCGCCATTCTAGCGAGCCCGTGCGCTGCGAAAAGGGCCTAGAGCAGGCTGGAGTTAAGCCTCCGTTAACCAAGCCGGGGGCGAAGAAGTTGCCGGAGATTCATTGTTTCGCGATGTTTTGGTGATATTGCCTCTCTTCTTGAAGGGAGATCTTGATCATGTCGGATCACCGGATTAAGCACAGGGCCCTTTACGGCCTGTTGGTCGCGGCCCAGATACCCTGCCTGGCGCTGGCGCTGTTCGCGGCCGTCCTCGTGGCGCATCGCGCGGGCATCGTCGAGGGGCTCGGTCCTTGGGACGCGACGCCGCTGCTGCTGGCGGTCGGCGGGACGGTCTATCTGGTTACGCTGGTCGTCAGCCTGGTCGGAACCCTGCTCATCGGCCTGCCGCTCGGCGCCTTGGCGCGGAAGCTCGGCTGGCGGACCTGGCGGACCTGGCGGGGCCTGGCCCTGCGCGGGATCGCGATCGGGCAGGTGGCTGCCCCGGCCGTGGTCTTCACCGTGGCGGCCCTCGGCGGCGGCCCCGTGGATGGTAGGGCCGTGCTCGAGACCTTCTCCGCGCAGACGATGATCGCCGGTGCCCTGCTCGGCACCCTGGGCGCGCTCACCTACTGGAGCATGGTCTACCGGCGTAAAGTGCGTTTCGGCTCGGCGCTCCTGAGCGACGCTGCCTAGCCGATCACGCCCGGACGTACCCCGAACCACGCCGGCCGCGCCCGCGCGCCGGGCGACCGGATCGTGTCCTGCCGGCCGCTTCGGCGCAGCGTGTGACACCATGTCTTTCCCAAGTTCCGGAAGTGTAAAGTATTTACACGGATGGCGTCCCCGCGCCCCGGGCGAATTGCAAGGCGGGCGGTTTTCCCGCATGCTTGGCCGCCGAGCGGAGACGAATGGCTCGAGAGCTACGGAAGGGGGAAGACGATGGGGCGTTTCGACGAGGTCTACCGGCGCTCGCTCGAGGATCCGGAGGGATTCTGGGCCGAGGCGGCCGGGGCAATCCATTGGGAGAAGACCTGGGACAAGGTCCTCGACGACTCCAAGCAGCCGTTCTATCGCTGGTTTGCCGGCGGAACGCTGAACACCTGCTACAACGCGCTCGACCGCCACGTCGAGAACGGCCGCGGCGCCCAGGCCGCGCTGATCTACGACTCGCCGGTCACCGACACCATCAGGACCTACTCCTACAGCGAGCTGAGGGACGAGGTCGCGGCCTTCGCCGGCGCGCTCGTGGCCCGGGGGATCGGCAAGGGCGACCGCGTCATCGTCTACATGCCCATGGTGCCCGAGGCGGCGATCGCCATGCTGGCCTGCGCGCGGATCGGCGCGATCCACTCCGTCGTGTTCGGCGGCTTCGCGGCCAACGAGCTGGCGACCAGGATCGACGACGCCCAGCCCAAGGCGATCGTCTCGGCCTCCTGCGGCATCGAGCCGGGCCGGGTGGTCGCCTACAAGCCGCTGCTGGACGCGGCGATCGAGCTGGCCGGGCACAAGCCCTCCACCTGCATCATCCTCCAGCGCCCCATGGAGCCGGCCGGGCTGATCGCCGGGCGCGACCTCGAGTGGGGCGACGCGGTCGCGCAGGGCCGGCCGGCCGACTGCGTGCCGGTCGCCGCGACCGACCCGCTCTACATCCTCTACACCTCGGGCACCACCGGCCAGCCCAAGGGCATCGTACGCGACAACGGCGGCCACGCCGTGGCGCTCAACTGGACCATGAAGAACCTCTACGACGTGGAGCCGGGCGAAGTCTACTGGGCGGCCTCGGACGTCGGCTGGGTGGTCGGCCACTCCTACATCGTCTATGCGCCGCTGCTGCACGGCAACACCACGGTGCTCTACGAGGGCAAGCCGGTCGGCACGCCCGACCCCGGCGCCTTCTGGCGGGTCATCTCGCAGCACAAG
>CAMYMY010000459.1 GCA_947259625.1 uncultured Kiloniellales bacterium
GGGCGGGCAGGGAAAAGCGGATGTGGATGGCCTGGAGCAGGCGGCGCTCAAGGGCGCGGTATTCGAGGCCGACCGCGTTCTTGAAGGGCGTGATCATGTCGCCGACCACGTACTCCGGGGCGTCGTGCAGCAGGGCGGCCAGGCGCCAGGCCCGGGGCGCTTGGGGTCGCAGGCGGCCGACCAGGTCCTCGACCAGCAGCGAGTGCTGGGCCACGCTGAAGGCCCAGTCGCCCGCGGTCTGGCCGTTCCAGCGGGCGACCCGCGACAGGCCGTGGGCGATGTCCTCGATCTCGATGTCGAGCGGCGAGGGGTCCAAGAGGTCGAGCCGGCGCCCGCTCAGCATTCTCTGCCAGGCGCGCGGCGGGTCCTGGGCCATCTTTCAGCCGGCCTGGCGCGGAACTTCCCTCGCCCCTTGGGAGAGGGAGGGGCCCGCGAAGCGGGAGGGTGAGGGCGCGTTGTTTTGCGGCCTCCTCCCCAAGGCGCGGCCATACTGCAGTCTCTGTCCGAACCAAAGCGCCCTCACCCGCTCGGCTTCGCCTCGCCACCCTCTCCCGAGGGGCGAGGGTAGGAGGGGCGCCTTGGTCGAAATCGGTGCTGTTTGGGCGCCGCCGGTCCGGTAGCAAGGCATCGCGGACCTCCCATCGCCCCTAATGCCGCAGGCCGGGCAGGACCAGCTGCTCGATCCAGTTGCGCACCTCGGCCCGGCGGATGTCGGCGCTCATCACGTCCTCGTCGATGCCGAGCAGCCAGGCGAGGTCCTTGCGGCCCGGGTCCTGGTGCAGCGCCTCGAGCTTGTCGACGAAGTCCTGGGCGGCCTCGATGTCCTGAAAGAAGCCCTTCTCGGTCAGCTTCTGCTTGCGGCAGTAGCAGAGCCGCGCCAGCTCGTGCAGGTCGTATTCCGGGTGGTACTGCAGGCCCCAGAACTGGCCGCCGTTGTGGGTCACGGCGACGGACTGCATGTGGGTGTGGCGGTTCGAGGCGAGCAGCATGCCGCCCGGCGGCAGGTGCGTGATCTCGTCGTCGTGGCTGATGAAGGCATCGAACACGGACTTCTTGCCGTGGTAGAGCGGGTGGGCCCGGCCCTCGTGGGTCAGTGCGATCTTGCGCGCCAAGCCCATCTCGCGGCCCTTGGGGTTGGCCGCGCAGTGGCCGCCGGCCGCGACCACGGCGATCTGCGCCGCCCAGCAGCTGCCGAAGCCGGGCACCTTGGCCTCGAAGGCCGCCTTGGCGAATTCAATCTGCGGCGTCACCTTGGGATCGTCGGCATAGATCGTCAGGCTGGAGCCGGTCCAGGCGATGCCGGCATACTGACCGATCGCCGCGCCCTTGGGCAGGGCCGAGTCCGGGTCGGCCGGGGTGACGATGTCGACCTCGGCGCCGCCCGGAGTGCAGGCCTTCAGCATCCGCTCGTAGAGGTCTCCCGCCGTGCTCGCGCCGCCGGCCTGCAGGTCCTCGCGGCCCTCGCGGGCATAGCCGTCGACGACCAGGAAGCGCGGTTTCTTCGCCATCTCAGCCGGCCACCCCTCAGCCGCCGGCCAGCAGGTCGACGATGGCCGGCAGGTCGGCGTGGCGCTCGCAGACCGCGTCGGCGCTGGTCGTCGCCTTGTCGTTATCGCGGCTCGCGGTGAACAGGATCGCCTTGGCGCCCAGCGCCTGCGGGCCCTTGACGTCGTTGTGGTCGCGATCGCCGACGTGGACCATCTGGAAGAACTCGACGCCCAGCTGCCGGGCCGCCGCCTCGAACATGGCGCGGTGCGGCTTGGAGCGGCCGACCTCGTCGGAAAAGGCGAAGCCCGAGAAGTAGTCCGTCAGGCCGTGCTTGCCGAGCAGGGCGCGCAAGCCGGTGCCCGGCGTCACGATGGTGTCCGAGACGATGCAGAGCTTGTAGCGCGTGGAAAGCGCCTCGAGCGCCTCGCCGACCCCTTCGATGGCCTCGGGATAGATCTCGACCTCCATGACCTCGTGGGCCTCGACGACGGCCTCGAAGTCGTCCTCCGGCAGGCCGCGCCCCAGGCCGTCCAGGAGGACCTTGAGGCGCTCGGCGATGGTCCAGGTGATGTGCTGCTCGTGCCAGACCTTGTTGAAGGCGGCGTCGGCCACGTCGTACGCGGTATCCACCGCGGCCCGGTCGACGGGCGCGATGCGCTCGAGCGCCTGCCAGACCAGGTGGCGGCGCTCGTCGCGCTTCGAGCGCAGGCCCTGGGCCGCGCGCTTGGGCTCGTCGCTGTCGTCGTAGACGATGGTGTCCCAAAGGTCGAAGGTGACCGCCTTGATCATCGCTGATTCCCGGGCCGCGCCAAGACAGAGCGGCGGGAATCTACGCCGCGTCCGCGGCCCCGGCAACCGCATTCTGGGGACCGTCCGGCGTCTGCGGGACTCTGCCCCCAAAGGGCCGCGACTGCGGCCCCGCGCGCCCATGCGCGCGAAGCCAAGCGCGCGGAGGCGCGCGCCCGGCGTCTGAGGGACTACCAAAGACTCACCGCAACTCAGGCCTTCAGGACGTGGACCGCCGCCTCCGGCTCGGGCGCGCTCCGCGGGCCGCAGGCGGTGAGCAGCTCTTGCCACTCGGCCTGCGCGCCGCACATGAGGCAGGTCACCGTGCCGTTCAGTTCGATGCCATGATCGCAGAAGGAGAGGTTGTAATGCCCGCAGTGACACTTCAGGACGTAGGTGTCGCCGCTCTTGGACAGGTACATCGCTAGGGTCCTACCTGACCCGGGCCGCAAGGCCCGGAGATCGTTTCTAGGACCAGTTTAGCGGGTAAAGGTAACGGCCGGATTAACGCTTAAGGGCCGCTAAGCATGAATCTGGGTGGATCCGACCGCGCGGCCGCGGCTGGATCTATCGCGGGAATGCTGAGATAACGAGCCGTGTCGCACGATGATGGACAAGGGCGCTCATACTTGCCCAAACTGGACCACACAATATCCGTCGCGCCGATGATGGACTGGACGGACCGGCATTGCCGGTACTTCCTGCGCCTGATCAGCCGGCGCGTGCTGCTCTATACCGAGATGGTCCCGACCGGGGCGATCGTC
>CAMYMY010000460.1 GCA_947259625.1 uncultured Kiloniellales bacterium
TGAACGACGCCGTCGGTGACGATGACGTTGACGTTGCCGGTCCTGACCAGGCCCGTGGAATTCAGGGTCTGCAGCAGCGTCTGGCGGATCGTCTGGTCGCCCTCGGGCGACGCGGGGGCCGGCTCGCCTTTCGAACGGGTGGCCAGGGCGCGGACAAGGTCGGCCCGGCTGACGAGTCCGACCAACTTGCCGTCCCTCGTCACCGGAACCCGTTTGATCCGCCGCGCCTCCAGCACCTGCGCGATTTCCGCGAGAGAGGTGTCTTCCTCGACCGTCACCACGTCGCCCGTCATCACGTCGGAGGCCCGCACGCCATGGGATTTGACGTAGTCGCGCGCGGTGTCCTCAACGGTGGCCACCAGGGAGAGCCACCAGGAATGCCGGTGCTCGGTGTCCGTTTCGGCGCGGTGCAACAGGTCGCCCTCGCTGACCATGCCGAGGATGCGCTGCTCGGCATCGACGACGGGAACGGCGCTGATGCGGTGGCGCAGCAGCAGGTTGGCGAGGTCGGATATCGAGGTGTCCGGCGATACCGTGACGACCTTCGTTGTCATGACGTCTTGTGCCCTCATGGTTCCCTCCTTGCACAGCGTCTGAAACCCTTTTGCCGGTCATTCCCGGCGGTCTCCATACTCCCGACTCTGCGGACGGCGGCGGGGTCGTCCGAGACGGCCCCGCCCGCTGCTTGTTGGTCCCGCCACTGTCCCATTGTCGCTTGGTTACATCTGTGGGCGCGTGGGGGACCCGTGTCAGGGGCCGTCGAAACGAAACCTTCCGGTGCGTCCTTTGCCCTAGGATCCCCCGACTCCGTACTTCCGGCATTGTCCGAGATCAAATTGACCGAGATTCGGACCGGGACATCCGATAGCTCCCGGAGCGCCGAAGGCCGCGCCATGGACACCGACCGGCTTTTCCCGCGCCTGGGCACGAAGGCAGGCCGTGGCCCGAACAATCCGCGAATGAGCGGCAGATTCCTGCTTAACACAACGTTAATCGCTGTTAGTATTAAATGGTTATGAGATCTGCTCGGATTCGTTGAAACCGTGACGGCCGGTCTTTTGCACCGCAACTACCCGGGCTGAGTGATGTCGCCTGTCGGTCTCGTACTGCGCATAGCTTTCGTCGTCTTTGCCGTGGAGGGCCTGATCATGCTCGCCCTCCTGGTGATGGGACCCGCCCTTTACCCTGCCGATTTCCGCGCCCATTGGAGCATGGCGGCGGTCGACGCCATCGTTCTGATACTGGTCTGCACCCCGATCATCCATTTCTGGGTGATCCGGCCTTACGTCGTGGCGCGGCGCTACGCCGAAACGGAATGCCAGCGCAACGAACACGCCCTGCAGGAGCGCGTCACGGAGCTCGAGGACGCGCAGCGCAAGCTGGAGCAGCAGGGCACGGACCTGGTCCGCCTGGCGGCGGAGCTCAAGATCGCGAGCGATCGGGCGAAGGCGGCGAGCCGGGCCAAGTCCGAGTTCCTCGCGGCGATGAGTCACGAGCTGCGAACGCCGCTGAACGCCATCATGGGTTTCTCCGATATCATCAAGAGCGAGAACTTCGGGCCGGTGGGCAGCCTCAAGTATCGCGGCTATGCCGAGGACATCAACGCCTCGGGCCAGCATCTGCTCGAGCTCATCAACGACATCTTGGACCTGTCGAAGGTCGAGTCCGGGTCGGACGAGCTCCACGAGGAGGACGTCGCGGTGACGAAGGTCGCCCGCTCCGTTCTGAACCTGGTGAGGCAGCGTGCCGAGAAGGGCGGGGTCGCCCTCGAGCTGGACCTTGCCGAAGACCCGCCCTTGCTGCACGCCGATCGGCGCAAGCTGACGCAGATCCTGCTCAACCTCCTGACCAACGCGATCAAGTTCAGCCATGCCGGCGGCAAGGTGACGCTCAGGATCCGGCTCTCGCCGGACGGCGGCTATCTGTTCGAGGTCGTCGACCAGGGAATCGGCATGGCGCCCGAAGACATTCCCAAGGCCCTCTCGCAGTTCGGCCAGGTCGCCACAGACTTCGACCACCAGCTGGAGGGCACCGGCCTCGGCTTGCCCCTGACCAAGGCCTTCGTCGAAATGCACGAAGGATCCCTGGACCTGAGCAGCGAGGTCTCTGTCGGCACCACCGTGAGCGTGCGCTTTCCCGCAGAGCGCACGGTCTGGCCGCGGAACGAGCTGGGGCCCTCGGGCCTGGCCGCCGGCTGATCCTGGTTCTCCCCGACCGCCCCGCGCCTATGCGCGGAGCAAGTCCAGGAACCGTCTGGTCGCCCCGAGGTCGTTCATGACCGCCGCCCGGCGCTTGGCGGCTTCCGGGTCTTCGCCCCAGGCTTCGATCTGATGGTTCGCGTCGAGCTCGGCGGCCTCGAAGGCTGCCGCGGGGTCGAGCCGGCCGGCGCCGAGCGCCAGGGCGATCACCAGCGAACCCGAGGCCTTGACCGCCGTGGCGAGCGCCGCCAGCGCCATGTCGTCGTGACGTTCGACGGCGCGGCCGAGCGCGGCCAGGGCGTCCTCCGGCTGGACCACGGCGAGCGCGCCCTCGGTCGTGTTCAAGGGGGCGTCCAAGGCCTGGGCCGCCCAGTCCAGCAGCGGTTGCCAGTGCGCGGCCTGACGCTCGGCCAGGGCCGCCGGACCGGCCGCCCGGTAGCAGACCAGGTCGGTCGCGCCATAGTCCGTCAGCTCGGCCACGACCTCGGCGCGCCGCGGCCGGACCAGGTCGATGGCCGTGCAGGCCAGGCTCATCAAGGCCATGGCCTGGGGCCGCAGCTCGTCCTCCTGGGCCGCCCATTCGCCGGCGATCGCTTCGGCGAGCGCCCGGGTCGGCAGCGCCAGGAGCGCGCGTCCCGGCGTGCGCACCGACCGCCCGTCGAGCTGGACCGTAAAGCCCGCCTCGGCCTCGGCAGCCTCCGCCGTCTTGTAGAAGCGCTTCATGCCGCGGGCTGTCGCCGTCAGGCCCGGAAAGCCCTGGCCAGGGGCCGCCGCGGGGTTCGTCCCGGCCTCACGGCCGCCCGTTCTCCAGGGCCGCCAGCGCCGGCACCAGATCGTCG
>CAMYMY010000461.1 GCA_947259625.1 uncultured Kiloniellales bacterium
GTCCGCCGTAAGCCAGTCTGAGCTCGCGGTCGAGGGCGAGCCGAGACAGCGCCGCCTTGGCCTCCTCGGCGAGCGGCCAGGCCTGGAAGTTCGGCCGGCCGAGCGGCAGCTTGGGTGCCTGGATACCGACCAGACGGACCTGCAGGCCGTCTTCGAGCACCAGCGTATCGCCGTCGACGATCTCCACGGCCCGCGCCCGTTCCGGGGCTGCGGCATCGGCTTCGCGTTGGGCCGCCGCCGGTGCAGCCACGGCGAGCAGGATCACGAGCAGTGGGGCTGAGGTCCGCATGATGGCATCATCGTATCGATCGCCCAGACAGTGTACGGATCGGCGGCTGCCGTCCATCCCCGAATTGGGCCGCTCAGCCCACGCCGGCGCGCCAGGGGGCGAACCAGCCGAGGCTCTCGGCGGTCGTGCCGGTCGGGCGGTATTCGGCGCCGACCCAGCCGGAATAGCCCAGATCGTCGAGCGCGGCGAAGGCGCGGGCGAAATCGATCTCGCCGGTGCCAGGCTCGTGCCGGCCGGGCGCGTCGGCGAACTGGACGTGGGCGATCCGCGGCAGGTGGCGCTCCAGCGCCGGGACCGGGTCGCCCCGCATGACCTGATGGTGGTAGAGGTCGAACTGCAGCGCGAGGTTGGCGCCGCCGGCCTGGTCGATGACATCCAGCGCGTCCTCCGCGGTCTGCACCAGGAAGCCCGGCGCATCGACCCCGTTGACCGGTTCGACCATCACTGTGACGTCCTCTCGGGCGAAGGCTTCGGCGGCCAGGCGGAGGTTTCCGGTCAGGACCGCGCGGCAGGTGACCGGCGAGACGCCGTCCGGCAGACGTCCCGCGAGCACGTTGACCCGGCGGTTGCCGAGCGCCCGGCTGTAGGCGAGCGCCTGCTCGACACCGGCGCGGAAAGCCGCCTCGCGCCCGGGCAGGGCCGCGATGCCGATCTCGCCGGCCGCGAGATCGCCGGCCGGCAGGTTGATCAGCACGACCTCGACCCCGGCGGCCTGCGCTCGTCTCGCGACAGCCTCGGGCGGGTGGTCGTAGGGAAACTGGATGTCGACCGCGGCAAAGCCCAGATCCGCCGCCGCCGCGAAGCGATCCAGGAAGGCATGCTCCTGCAGCATGAAGCTGACGTTGATCGAAAACCGCGGCATGACTTCTCCTTTTGAACGACCCGCCGGACGCTAGCACGACGCTGCCGGCGATGGCAGGCCCGACAGCGCAGCGTTGGCGCGCCAGCGTGCTTTGCGCTATAGGGGTGCGACCGAACAGGGGGAGAGCACGATGGCCGCCGAGGAGATGTTTCCGCCGATCGAGCCGCTGGAAAACGGCCGGCTGGAGCCGGACGGGCGCCACGCCATCTACTGGGAGGTCTCTGGCAACCCGGCGGGCCGGCCGGTGGTCTTCCTGCACGGCGGACCCGGCGCCGGCGCCTCGGCCGATCACCGGCGCTTCTTCGACCCGGCGCACTACCGCATCGTGATCTTCGACCAGCGCGGCGCCGGCCGCTCGACGCCGCTGGGCGAGCTCGCCGACAACACGACCGGCCACCTGGTCGCCGACATCGAGGCGCTGCGCGAGCACCTGGGCATCGCGCGCTGGATGGTGTTCGGCGGGTCCTGGGGTTCGACCCTGGCGCTCGCCTACGCCCAGGCCCACCCGGACAGGGTCACGGCGCTCGTGCTGCGCGGCATCTTCCTGTGCCGGCGGAGCGAGATCGACTGGTTCCTCTACGGCATGCGCCAGATCTATCCCGAGACCTGGCGCGCCTTCGCCGAGTTCCTGCCGGAAGCCGAGCGCGGCGATATCTTGGCGGCCTACCACAAGCGCCTCGTCGATCCCGACCCGGCGGTGCACCTGCCCGCCGCGCGCGCCTGGAGCACCTACGAGGGCGCCTGTTCGACCCTGCTGCCCAGCCCCGAGACCGTGG
This sequence comes from uncultured Kiloniellales bacterium, assembly GCA_947259625.1. GTDB lineage: Bacteria > Pseudomonadota > Alphaproteobacteria > Kiloniellales > JAKSDN01 > CAMYKD01. The sequence continues at coordinate 1,928 of CAMYMY010000461.1, forward strand.
CCGCCTTCGGCACCGACCGCATGGCGCTCGGCCTCGCGCGGATCGAGGCGCACTACTTCGCGAACGACATCTTCCTGCCCGAGAACGCGCTTCTCGAGGGCCTGGACAGAATTCGCGACATTCCGGCGGTCATCGTCCAGGGCCGCTACGACGTGGTCTGTCCGATCGCCACCGCCGACGAGCTGCATCGCGCCTGGCCCGAGGCCGACTACCGGGTGGTCCCGGATGCCGGCCACTCGGCCATGGAGCCCGGCATCCGCCGCGCGCTGGTCGCCGCGACCAATCGCTTCAAGGACGCGGTATGAGGGTCGACTTCCGCCGGTGGGCGCTGCGCTCTCTCTGGGGCGCGGCGGCCGCGTGCCTGCTGCTCCTCGCGTCAGCCCGGGCCGAGGAGGATGATCCCGCGCTGATCGCCCTTGGCGTCGGCTACTACGACCTCAATCTGCGCGACGACGAGGCCGCCGACTTCCGCCTGGAGTACCGTTCCGACCTGGCGCTCTGGGTCGTCAAGCCCTGGGTCGGCCTGGAGGTGACCAGCGACGGCGCGGTCTACGGCCTGGGCGGATTGCTGGCCGACATCGCGCTGGGGCCGCGCTTTCGCCTGACGCCCAGTCTCGGCGTCGGCGCCTACCACGACGGCGGCGGCAAGGACCTGGGCCACACGGTCGAGTTCCGCAGCCAGATCGAGCTCGCCTATCGTTTCGAAGGCGGCCCGCGCCTCGGCCTCGCCTTCGGCCACATCTCCAACGCCTCGCTGGGCGACGACAACCCCGGCACCGAGATCCTGACGCTTTACTATATGATTCCGCTGGGTCGCCTGTTTTGAGCAAACGAGCCCATGCAAAGGGGCCGGACCGGCGCCCCTGGCCGCCCTTCCGGCCCTTGGGTTTCGGCCCTTAAGCGCGTATATAGAACCCGGCAGCGGCCCCGTAGCTCAGCTGGATAGAGCGACAGATTCCTAATCTGTAGGTCACAGGTTCGAATCCTGTCGGGGTCGCCAATATCTCAATAACTTAGCAGACACGATGTCCAGCGGAATGGTGCGCGGGAAGCAACTGGGAAGCACGCGAACCAAAGTCGCAGCCTGATTTTCGACTTGG
>CAMYMY010000462.1 GCA_947259625.1 uncultured Kiloniellales bacterium
ACGACCGGGCGGTGGCTGCCGGTCTGTTCCAGAAGGCGGGCGCCGCCGAGGGCGCGGGCCAGGGACAGCTCCCAGTTCGAAGCGAAGCCGCCGCCCGGTTTGCGCGGGTCGGCATGGGCCGTCACCTCGATCCGGTTGGTCACGTGGCGCAACAGGCCGCCGAAGGCGGCAAGCACGGCGCGTCCGGAAGGCTCCAGCTCGGTCGCCCCGGGGGCGAACAGGAGCTCGCCCGGCAGCGCGATCACCAGATGGTCCTGGAGACGCCACAGCACGGCCTCCGCCAGCAGCGGTTCGGCCGCGATGTTCTCCTTGAGCAGCGCGGCGAGATAGTCGAGATCGACCGCGGTAAGCGGTTCGTCGCTCTCGATGTCGAGCCACTCGGTCGGCAGCGCCGCCGGAAGCTCGCGCACGGCGTTCAGATTGTAGGCCAGCGCATCGGTCAGGTTCTGCCACTTGCGATGCTCGACCTTGGACATGGCGAAGAGCATGACGAAGAAGGTCAACATCAGAGCGACCAGGTCGGTGAAGGTGATCAGCCAGGCCGTTCCCCCGGTCGGCCGCCGGTCCGAATCCTCGACCCCGTGCGGGTCGGCGCTCGCGGGCCCGGTCACTCCGCGAACCCCAGGTAATCGGGAGCCCGACGCCGCGCGTCGTAGACCTGGACCACCAGGACGACCTTGCCGGGCCGGCCGGGCAGCGTACCGATCGACAGCTTTTCCACCGGCACGCCGCGCCGCGCGAAGGCCCGCGCCAGCGCGCCCATGCGCCCGACCTCGACCGCCTCGGCCGGGGCGGCGGCGAGCCTGGCGGTGTCCCCGGCAGGTACGCCGTGCAACAGCTCGACCTCGTAATCCAGGCCGACCCGGCCGTCATCGGTCAGCGCCCCGGCGAACCGGCGCAACAGCAGGTCGTGCCCAGGCCGCAGCTTGGCCGCGGCGGGTTGGAAAAGGGTTTCGGCGGGCACTTCCAGGCGCAGGCGCGCGCCGCCGGCCGAGACCTCGCTGCGCACGGCCGGGATCTGCGAGCGAAACAGGCGGCCGACCGAGCCGATCAGCGCGGCGGTCTCCTCGAACGGCCCCAGTCCGGCGGGGTAGGATGCGTGGCTCTCGAGAGCATCGACCCGGCCGTTGAAGGCCTCGTTGACGCTCTCGAGGACCTTTCGGGCCCTATCCTCCTCGTATTGGGAAAGCGCGTTCAGCAAGATGAAGAAACCCAGCAGCAGGAGCTTGAGGCTGAGCAGCGCGACGATATTCGGATCGCTGCGCCGGCCGCCCGGCTGCTCTGCGGCGGCCATGGCGGATCAGTCGAGGCTCGCCAGAATGGCGTCGATGTCGTCCTGGTTGTTGGCGTCCCTTTCCAGCTGGGGACCGTGCATTTCGCTGCCGTCCGGTGGCTCCGGGTTGTCGGGTCGCTCCTGGCCGGGCAGCTGCCGGATTTCCTCGCCGAAGGCCTCCAGCAATGCCTCGACCTTTGTCTCTATGTGCTTGAGCGCGGTCACGACCTTGGTGATGCGCTGTCCGGTGATGTCCTGGAAACCGCAGGCCTCGTAGACCCGCGTCACGGCGTCCGACACCTGCGGCGCCACCTTCTTGTTCATCTTGGCGGTCAGCTCCTCGATCGCCTCGACCGCCTCGAATATGGTGTTGGTCGCCTGCTCGGTGGCGCCGACGATGGCCTCCAGCTCGTCGGCCGCCGCCGGGAGGTGTTCGTCGTTGATCTCGTCCGGCCTGACCGCGGCCAACTCCAGCTTGAGGTTCTCGATGAACTTGGCGAGCGATTCGATCTCGGCGTAGAATTTCAGATTGACGGTCGAAAGGTCTCCGTCGATCGATGCCATCACGCTTTTTACCACTTCCAGGATCTGCTCGGGCTCGACTCCGTCACCGCCCTTCGCTATGGCTTCGACACGCTTGCCGATGTCTCTTTCGTCGAAACGGGCTGACATGCTCTGGCTCCCCCGGGGTGCCCGGTATCGGGCCTAGAAGTCGCCGACGACGGCCGTCAGCTTGGTCTTCAAGGTGTCCGCGTTGAACGGCTTGACGATGTAATTGCTGACGCCGGCCTGCTTGGCGGCAACCACGTTCTCGCTCTTGCTCTCCGCGGTGATCATGATGAACGGCAGCTCCTTGAGCTGCGTGTCCGCCCGGACTTCCTTCAGAAGCTCGAGGCCGGTCATCGGCTCCATGTTCCAGTCCGAAATGACCAGTCCGTAGGCCTTTTCACGCAGCTTCTGCAGCGCCGTGCTGCCGTCGGTGGCTTCGTCCACATTGTCGAAACCCAGCTGTTTCAGCAGGTTCCGGATGATCCTCAGCATGGTCTTGTAGTCGTCCACGATGAGGATCGGCGTTTTCATGTCGATTGCTGACATCGGCATCTCCTGACATAACGGGCCGACATGGCGGATTTCCGCCGGCCCGCCCAAGCCCTGGCACTTTCCGTCTCCAACGAAATAACTAGTTTATGTTAGTTAAAACCGAGTAAATCGTGAGGCAGGAAACTCCTATCCCATGAGCTAGTTCGGCGCGGCCGGCAGGCCACGGCGCTGGGCTAGTTCGATGGTGATCGCCTTGGCCCGCCGCGGGTTCATGCGCGCCAGGATCGGTGCCGTCTTGCGTTCCTTCATGCGCTCGATCACGTCGAGCAGGACGGCCATGTCGAGTTCCTCGAAGATCCGTGCCGCGTCCTTGGGCTTCATGCTCTCGTAGATCTTCACGAGGCTGTTGAGCTGTGTCTCTTCCTGCTCGTCGCGCTGGATCAGAAGTTCCTCGATGGTCTTCTGGAGGCTTTCCAACTCGCCGATCTTCTCGTCTATGCGCCGCTCGGCCGCTTCGAGCAGAGTGCCTCGCTGGTCGAGCTCGGCCTCCCGACGGTCGATCTCGGTGCGGCGTTCGGCCAGCATCTGCAACAGGTCGATCTCCTCGTCGGTCAGTTGGAAGGGATCGTTCGGCAGGTTGGCGGTGGTGGGCGGGCCGTCGCCGGCCGCGCTCTTGGCCGGCTTGGAGTCTTGGTTCGGCTGCGCGCCGGG
>CAMYMY010000463.1 GCA_947259625.1 uncultured Kiloniellales bacterium
ATGCCCGACTTCGCCCGCCAACAGCAGCAGGTAGGCCCGGACAAGCTCGCCGCTCTCGAAATCCGGCATGGCCTCTTCGACGTGGTGCCCCAGGGACTCGCAGAGCTTTGCGGCATCGACGAGCGCCGCCACGCAGTCAGGATGGGTCGCCTGGCCGAATAGCGATCTGCTCGTGAAGGCGATGCGCAGGCGGCCCGGGTCGCGCCCGACCTCGTCCAGAAACGGGCGCGGGACCGGCGGGGCGCTGTAGGGCGCGCCGAGGTCCGGGCCGTGGGTCGCATCCAGCATCGCCGCGCTGTCCCGCACGCTCCGGCTGAGCACGTGGTCCTGGATGAAACCGCCCCAGCCGTCGCCGACATCGGGCCCCAGGGGATTGCGGCCGCGCGTCGGCTTCAATCCGAACAGGGCGCAGCAGGACGCCGGGATGCGGATCGAGCCGCCGCCGTCGTTGCCGTGTGCGACGGGAACGAAGCCGGCCGCCACCGCCGCCGCCGCCCCGCCGCTGGAGCCGCCCGGCGTATGATCCGGATTCCACGGGTTGCGCGTCGCCCCCCGGAACCGCGGCTCGGTCACCGGCATGATGCCGAATTCCGGCGCGTTGGTCTGCCCGAGGACAATCAAGCCGGCGCGACGATAGCGGGCGACCAGCTCGCTGTCGCGCTCGGCTACGTAATCCGCAAGAAAGCGGCAAGATGCGGTCAGCGGCTGGCCTGCATAGGCCGCCAAGAGATCCTTGAGCAGGAACGGCACCCCTGCGAAGGGCCCGTCGGGCAGCGGCCCGCCGGCCACGGCGCGGCCCTGCTCGTACATCGCGTGCACCACGGCGTTGAGCCGCGGGTTGCCCGACTCGATCCGCTCGATGGCGCAGGCCGCCAGCTCCGCCGGCGCGACCTCCTTGTTTCGCACCAGCTCGGCCAACCCCAGGGCGTCATGGCTCTCGTAGTCCTCGGCAATGGACATCAGCCAGCCCCCGCGGCCCTCGGCATACCTTCAGTCTTCGCTTTTCAGGTCGACGCGCGTCAACTCGCCCGCCGCACGGAAGACCGTCCAGCTGGTCTCGGGAAGCCCTCGGAAGGCGGCGGCAAATCGCTCCCCTTGGTCGTCCTGCGGCGACACGTCCCGTATGAAGACGCGGATGACCTGTCCCTGGTACCGCCTGGCGATGGTGCCGTAGATCTCCGGGTCCTTCTCGCCCGAATCGCCGACCAGGACGAACTTCCGACGGGGATAGGCGCGAAGAATCGATTCTATGGTCGGGGTCTTGGAGGCTTCCGGAGCGGCGAAGAGGTCGAAGAAGGTTCCGTCCTTCAGGCGAAACGACCTCAGGTGAAAGGCGCCCGGGGGAAACCCCTCGCGTGCCATGAAGGCCGAGAGCACCGGGAAGAGCTGCCAGGGCGAGGAGGACACGTAATGGAAAGCGGCGCCGGCCTCGGCCCATTGGCCGTAGGTCCGTGCCATGCCGGGTACGTCGCGGAACTCGCGCAGGAAGGTGTTGGCCAGGAGCTCGCGCTTGTCGGTCACGACGCTGACCTTGATGGTGTCGTCGATGTCGGAGATGACGGACAGTCCCTCTGGGTCGAGAAGCTGGACCCGTCCGGAGAACCGCCGCCGGTCGCGCTCGCGCATGACGGCCTCGAACGGCAGCCACGCGTTTCCGGAAAGGTCCGCGAGCCCTTCCCGGTCCAGGCGAAGACGCCCCGTGAAGTGGCCGTTGGCCTCCGACCGGCCCAGGGCGAACGTCCGGCCGTCGAGCCGGACCTCCAGCTTCTTGCCACGCTCGTTGTCGACCAGGAACATCCGGGCGCGCTCGCGAAACCGCTCGTCGTCCCGCGCCGCCGGGTCGAGCTCGAGTTGATCGAGCAGCTCTTCGATCACCGCCGTGCGCCAGACGGAGTCATCCTCCGGCTCGAATATCCAGCCGTGGACTGGAATGATCCACGCCATTGACTCTCTGTCGAGCTGCGCTGCGGTCGGGAAGAATATGACCTCTTCGTCGGCCTTGATCGAAGACGCGCAGGCCCCTCCCGACAGGGAAACGCCGGCCGCCAGGAGCGCCCCTGCCATCCAACAACGCAATTTGCAGCTATCGACCATGGCCTCAATGCCCTGCTGTTGTGCCCGCCGTCAGCCCGCCGGGCCGCCGCGCCGGGCGATCAGGCCGCGACCCGGATCGTAGCCATAGATCGCCAGCGCCATGAAGACCAGCGTGCAGATCACCACGACCGCGAGCGCCCCCAGGTTCACCTGACCATAGAGCGCGAAGCGGATCAGTTCGACGGCGTAGGTAAAGGGGTTGGCGGCGCAGATCCAATGCAGGACCAGGCTCGATTCCTGAATTCGCCAGAGCGGATAGAGCGCCGAGGAGGCGAAGAACATCGGGAAGATGACGAAGTTCATCACGCCGGCGAAGTTCTCCAGCTGCTTGATGACGGAGGACAGCAGCAGACCCAGCGCCCCCAGCATGAGCCCCGAGAGCACCAGCGCCAACAGCACGGTCAGGTAGCCGGCGAGAGGCGGCTGCACCTCCCAGAACCAGGCGATCATCAGGAAGACATAGACCTGCAGGATCGAAACGATGACGCCGGCCAGGAGCTTGCAGGTCAGCAGGTACCAGCGCGGCATGGGGCTGACCAGCAGCGTGCGCATGTTGCCCATCTCGCGGTCGTAGACCATGGACAGCGAGGACTGCATGCCGTTGAACAGCTGGATCATGCCGATCAGGCCGGGCGTGATGTAGATCTCGTAGAGGACGTAGGTCTCGTAGGGCGGGATGATCGACACGCCCAGGACCGAGCGGAAGCCGGCGGCGAAGATGAACAGCCAGACCAGCGGGCGGACCAGCGCGGCGACGAAGCGCTCCCGCTGATGCAGGAAGCGCAGCGCCTCGCGGCCGACCACGCCGTTCAGACAGCGCAGGTACTGGACCGGCATCATCGCGGCTTGGTCCCGGTCAACGCGCCGAAGGCCTCGCGGATGTCCGCCGCCCCGGCCTGCCGCACGACCTCGTCCACCGCGCC
>CAMYMY010000464.1 GCA_947259625.1 uncultured Kiloniellales bacterium
CGACCCCAAGGACATAGGCACCCAGCGCGCCGATCCGTCGGTTCGGACCGAAACTGATGGCTGGTGTCAGACCGGTATCGAATGCGTTCAGGCTCTCGAGCGCCGCCACCAGTCTCGCGCGGCTCAGCGCCCTGCCTGATCGCCGCAACCCTTCGACAAGCACCTTGGCCGCGGCATGGGCGAGCGTCCTGGCGGCCGGATACCGGGTCGAGATCCCGTGTTTTTCACGAAGCCTTTCGACCTCGACAAGACGCGCTTGCGTCCGGTCTGAGGGCACAGTCGGGTAGGCGAGGAAGATCCTGTCGGCGAAGGCGGGCGGGATATCGAAGGTCGCCCTGCCGGCACGGACGCCGGAGAGGAACAAGTGCGGCAGCCAGTTTCGTCCCGCCGCCTCGGCTGCGAACGCCGGCAAGCCGCGCGCGGGCCCGAAATAGAACACTGATTCCGCTCCAGCCAGTCGCAACTCGCTGACGCGTTGTCCCATGTCAGCCGGGTCGTCCGGGAATTGGACGGCTGTCGGTTCCGGCCAGCCGTGTGCCCGTGCTTGACGCCTAATGGCCTTGGCGATTTTCGCGGAGGTTTCCCGCGCGGAAAGAACCACCGCTACGCGGGGAGAGCCAAGGTCGAGCCGGAGCGCGGCAAAGTCGACAAGAGCGCGGGCCTGGTCCGGCAGTTCGGACAGAAGAAAGAACGCGCCGCGCCCCTGGAACGTATCGCCGTCCGCCGACAGGTTGAAGGCGCCCACTTGAGGCACCCCGTGGTCCTCGAAGATCGAGAACAGTTCGCGTTCCACACCGGGCGCAATAACACCCACTGCAGCAAAGACCTGTTGTTGCTCGACCAGACGGCGCACGCCGGTCAGGGTCGACTCCCGGTTCTCGGCCTTGGCCACGGCCTCGAGCTCGACCTTGCGGCCAAAGATGCCACCTCCTGTGTTCACCTCGTCGAAGTATGCCTTGATCGTCGCCGTTACCGTCCGGCCGAGCGGCCCAAGGCGCCCCGTGGCGGGTGCGACCGTTCCGACCCTTATGCTGTGTTCCGAAAGTCCCGGATCGAGATCGGCTGCGAGGCGCTTCAGGTAGGCAATCAAGGCGGCGACGTCCGCCTCGGACATCCGATACCTCGGCATGGACGCATCGAGCCGGTTTCCAGCGGGGTCCAGACCGCCGACGATCGCCAGTGCGAGGGTTTCTTCGCTGAAGGCCGGATGTTGCCTGTCGTGCGTGTGCCGGTGGCCGTAAGGCTTGGTCAGGTGCGCCCAGGTTATGTCCGAAGGCCGCACGCCGCCTTCGGGCCTGCCCAGCCCATCGGCGCCGTGGCAGTTCGCGCAAGGGACCGTGGCGGCGGGCAGTTCGATGCCCGATCGACCGACCTCCGCCAGGATCTCGCCGCCGGATGCCGCTTGGCCCGAAAAGTAGATCTGCTTGCCGCGCGCCTCCAGCGCGGTCAGGGAGTCCGCAAGCGCCGATGTGCAAGGCGAGATGGCGAGCCCGAGCCAGAACGCGGCCAGAAGGCTTATCCTGCCGGCGACCCTCGATATGGCCGGTGCAGCGCTCAAGAGAGCGATACTAAAGGTCAATATCAATGACCTTTGGCATCACCCTCCGCCGGCAAGCTGAAGCAGGAAGCTGGCCAGGATCTCGTTCGAAGCGTTCGGCTGGAATTTCTTCCAGTAGGCGCGCTTCACGTCGCCGACCATGAGGTAGGACGCATGCGCCGCCACGTCGTCGGTCACTTGCCCCAGCCGATAGGTGATGGTCCTTATGTCTTCCGGGAGTCCGGTCACGAAAACCCAGCCGTCGCCGGCCTTGAAGTTGGCTGCATAACCCTCAAGCGCCTCGGGCGTATCGGTTTCCGGATCAAGAGTGACCGAGACGAAGAAGATGTCCTTGCCCAGTCGATCCGACAATGCCTCTTGCAACAGGGACAGCTTGTTGTTGACCAGGGGGCAGGCGCCCGTGCAGCTGGTGTAGAAAAGGCTGAGCAGCACCACCTTGTCCTTGAGCAGGTCGGTGAAGAAGCGCAGGTCTTGGCCGTCGTGGGTCACTACCGGCAGATCGGTGAAATACTGCCGCGCCTTACCTTGGCGAGCGGCGTCTGCGGAAGCGGCCGCCGCAGTATGCCGGGCGACCGCGAGGTCCTTAATCTTGGCGAGAACGCGATCCGGGCTCGGAAAGCCATAGAATCGGGTCCAGGCTCCGGTTCTGCCGTCGCCGACCAGCACGACACCGGGGTGTTTGGTGAAGTCGGGCGTGTAGACGCCGAGGCCGTCCAGCACTTGGCTCACGTCCGGCTTGTATCCGGTCAGCCAGAGCCAGCCGGGCCCGACGCCGAGCGCCTCGGCGTGCGCCTTGAGCCGGGCAGGCGTGTCGGTCGCCGGGTCGACGCTGACCGACACCAAGCGGACGTCCTGGCGCAGCTCTTCGTCGAGCTCCTCCTGCACCAGCGCCATGACCTGGGAGAGCACTGGACAGATCGTCTTGCAGTCGGTGTAGATGAAGTCCATCACCACGATCCGGTCGCCAACCACCTCGCTGCGAAAGCGAACCGGTTTGTCGTCCTGATCCCTGAGCGCGAGGTCGAGCAAGGTCACATCGATGGGTTCGTCCGTAGCGATTCGCGGCCGCTCGGACGTGGCGTCCTCCCCGCCCGGCGCGTGACCGGACTCGTGCCCCAAGGCCGGGCCGAGCGAAAACAGCGCCACTGCGACCAGGACAAGCATGGCGGCCAGCGCCCTTTGGAGGTCTGGCATAGTGGGCTTTGGTGTCATTTGCACGCCTCCTTGTTGCGCTGCCGCCGAATCATCCCTTGTCGCGGTTGTCGGCCGGCCCCTTGGGTTCGGCGCGCAGGTAGTGGAAGAGCGCATCGGGGCGCCGGAGCTCGACGGTGACGCCGGCCATCGGCCGACTCGACTCGGCGCGCACGACCCGGCCGCGAATTGATGCGCCGTTGCGCGTGGTGCCGCGCACCTCGGCCGGGATGGGCGGGGCCGCGTCGAGCGCTTCGGCGGC
>CAMYMY010000465.1 GCA_947259625.1 uncultured Kiloniellales bacterium
GAGTTAATTCGGGGACACAATACTTATTTCCAGGCGGCGTCACGGGCCCGAGACTGCGACCCGGCTTGTCGGTTCGAGAAAGCGGCCGAAGCATCGAGAAATTAGTATTGTGTCCCCGAATTAAAGATCCTCGGCCGGCCGTGTCTCCCAGCTTTCGACGACCAGGCCGGCGCGGTACAGCTGCTTGGCGAAGACCACCATGACGGGTCCCCAGAAGGCCAGCAGGACCGCGACCCTCAGGACGGTCCCGACCATGGTCCCGACGGCGGCGCCGGCGTCCGCGACGACCTCCCGGCTGAGGGCCAGCTCGCCGACGGCCGCGCCCAGGCTCGCCGCGACGATCAGCCCGGCGATGCCGGCGGCGACCAGCAGCCAGTGCCGCGAGCAGCGCGGGCGGACGGTCATCAGGACCACCAGGGCCGTGACCCAGCCCGCCGAACCGAGCCCCATCTCCCCGGGCTGCAGCGGCACGCCCAGCAGGGCGTATGCAAGGCGCCCCACGAACACGCTGGCGACCAGGGCCGCCACGAAGAGGCCGGCCTTGAGCGCCAGGATGGAAAGTCGGCCCGCCAGCGGCTTGGCCCTCTCGGGGGGCGCCGCCGGCGTGCCGACGGCCTCGGGATCAGTCGCGCTCATGTTCGTCCTCGGGTGTTGAAGGGAAGCATTTCATCGCACCACGGTCGTTGTTGGGTTGCGGAGTCCAAAGGGTCGTCCCGGCGGGCGCTCAAGGGCCTTGCGGCCCATGCCCGGAAGGCCCGGGGTCCACGCCGATCCCCAGGCCGACGGCGCGCAAGAGCCGGACGAAGGCCAGCAGCGCCAGGCCCCAGAAGGCGAACATCACGCCGAACTCGACCACGAGCTCGACGTAGAGGCCGGCATGCTGGAAGTCCTTGGTCTGCAGCATGAGCCGGGCGAAGGCCGAGCCCATGGCGATCGCGACGATGACCCCGGCGAAGCCGCCGATCACGACGATCCACTGCTTGCGCGTCCGGGGATTGAGGCCGGGGGCGAGAATCACCGCGAGCACGACCAGGTAGACCGCCAGGACGCCCAGGCCCTGAAGCCGCGTCTGCAGGCCCAGAGCGAAGTCGAAGAGACGCGCCACGAAGACTCCGGCGATGACCACCCCCATCATGGAGCCGAGGCGAAGGGCCAGCGAGGCCGCCCGGTTCGGGGCCCGCTCGGGTTCGATGTCCGGTTCCGCGGGCGCGCCGTCGCCGGGCGGCTCGCTGATCGCCGTGCGCAATTCGCGGGACGCCCGCAGGGCGGGCGTCCGGGCCGGGGCCTGGGCCGGAGTGGCGCGATCGCCCGGCCCGCGAGGCGCGGACGGCGCGTCCGGCTGAGCCTCGTCGGCCGTCTCGGCCGGCTCTTGCGCGGCGGCGTCCAGCATCGCCTGCAGGCGGCGCGAGAAAGCCGCCGGCGCCTCGTCCCCGCCCGCCGCGTCCACTGCGTCCTCCGCGTCCTCCGGCATGCCGCGCGCCTCGGCCGAGTCGCCGAGAGGTTGCGCCACGTCGCCGCGCTTTCTGTGACCCGGGACAGACATGTCCACCCTCGATCCAATTTGGGATAATATTAAGCTACCAAGGTTACCTCAGGGTTAAGCCTTTGATCCCGCACGACTCCTGAGAGTTGCGACTGGCGCGGGATTTTCTTCCGCGGGGCAGGACGTCCCCGGCGGCACCCGGCGGCGGGAGGCTCGATCCCGGGCCGCGCTTCGTGCTAAGCTGGTGGCTGGCTGGGGGGCGGCCTGGGCAGAGAGGTGGATGATGGGGACGTTGCGCCATCTCGAAGGAAGACGCCGCGGCATCGTGCTTCCGGGTGCGCTGGTTTGGGCGCTGCTGACTTGGGCGCTGCCGGCGGCGGCCCAGGCGGCGGCCGAGGACCTGCGCGCGCAGGTGCTCGAGCTGGCCTTGCGCGAGGGCTTCCAGGTCAGCGGCCTGGATCAGATCGACGACGCCCCGCCCAGGGCGCTCCGGGCAAAGGGGCTGGCGCGGCGGATTTCGACCCTGCTGAGCGACTACAACTACCTGCTGCTGCACGACCGGAAGGGGGGCGTCCGCGAGCTGTGGATTCTCGAGTCCAAGCCCACGACCGAGGCGGTGGCCGGCCGCTATGCAGTCGGCACCACGCGGCGTGGCCGGCACCACCTGGTCGAGACCGCGCTGGTCGGCCCCAACGGGCGGCGTCAAGATATGGAGCTGGTCCTGGACACCGGGGCGACCACGATCGTCCTGCCGCACGGGATGATCGAGTTGCTCGGATTCCAGGACAAGGACCTGAGGGACGGCTGGTCCCGGACCGTGGGCGGCCGGATCCCGGTCAAGCTGGGCAAGCTCAAGACGGTCAAGGTCGGCCACGCGCTGGCCAAGGACGTCGCCGTCGCCTTCTTCGCCGAGGAGGACGCCGACATGGAGCTCGCGCTGCTCGGCATGAGCTTCCTCGAGCACTTCCGCCTCACCATCGAGGACGCCAAGGACCAGATCATCCTGATGGCGAAGTGAGGCGCCAGCTCTCGAAAAAAGCCCGCGGGGTTTCGCCCCGAGATGCGTTAATGCGCCAAGGCCTCGGCCGGCACCAGAGGCATGGTTCCCTCGACGCCCGGCGGACCCCAGAACATGCGCAGGGTCGAGGTGTTCTTGCGCTCGAAGTACTGGATGGCGAGGGGATACCAGCCGGGTTTCGCCACCTCCATGATGCCGATGTCGGAATAGCGGTCGCCATGGACGTCCGGGTCCTCGATGATCAGCTTGCCGTCGATCTCCAGGCGCACGCCGTCGTTCGACTCGAAGGTGAATCCGTAGGCGCCGGGCGTGTCGAGATGGATGAACCCGGTGATCTTCGCCATCACGCCGTCGTCCGACTCGCTGGTCAGGACCTTGTCCTTGCCGACCCGGGAGTCCAGATGTGCCAGCGGCTCGCCCGGCTTGCAGTCCTTGTACTTCTCCCACTCGGCGATCTCGTCGACATGCCGGACGAGCTCGTAGAT
>CAMYMY010000466.1 GCA_947259625.1 uncultured Kiloniellales bacterium
CCTCGGCCGGGGAGAACGTCTTGCCGCCGTGGTCGTAAGGCGCGATCCCGTCCAGGCCCTTGGCCAGATAGGCTCTTAACCGGCCGGCCAAGACCTCGCGATAGGCCTTGGAGGCCGCATCGGCCGTCGCGGGATCCTTGCCGTCGAGCTTGCCGACACTGGCGCGCAGGGATGCGATCTCTTCCGAGGAGAGGTTGAAGGTGTCGCTCGGCTTCACCTTCAACAGCCGTTTGACCTCGTCCATCTCGGAGGCGGTATAGGCGGCCTTGGCGAACTGCTCGGCGCCTGCGCCTTGCGAAAGCGCGCCGAACGCGACCACATCGGGATCCCGCTCGATGTTGCGCCCTTGCTTCGGGCCCTCGGCCAAATCGGCGATCGGCACCGGAAGAACGACAGCCACCGCCGCGATCAGTTGGTCATCCCGCGTCCGCTTGACGTCGGTCGATATGACCTTGCCAGACAGCAGGGCCTTCTTGTCCTGGTCCGTGTAGCCCAGCCTGGCAAGAAGATCATCGACCGACGGCGGCCGCGACCCCTCGGCCTCGGCGGCGGACAGCGGCCGTCCGTGCATCGCGGCCGCTGCCACGATCAAACCAGCCAGTGCAACTCTCATACAGCGCATTGCAAGCCTCCTCCCCGAACGACGGCCTGCGGCACGGCCTAGGCCTTTTGCAGCCTCGCACGGCGGCGAAGATTAGGAAAGGAGGTCTATTCGGGCGACTGGTCGTCCACGTTCTCGCAGCTGACCCATCGTTAGGGGCACGTTAGGGGTCGGGTCTTGTTTTAAGTAGTTTTATCGCCACGCCAGCGGTCGCGTGATGTGTCCCTCTCGCCATTCAGCGCGTGTCCCCGGTCCGGCCCGCGAAGTTCACCTCTTGATACCGCGCGCCCGCTTAGTCTCGGCACTGGGGCTGCTGTCGGGCAAGAGCGGGTAGGCGATTAAAAAGCATTAAAACAAGACCTGATACTCATCTAGCCGCCCCCTTTACATTATCCTTTAGGAAAATGGTTTCCCAGACGGAGTTGGGGCGCGCCTGGCGGTCGCTCTGATGAAACCGTGGCGGGAGTTTATCCGGTCCACAACACCGAATCTTAAGGTATCGATCGTATCAAGGCCGGACGGTAGCAAGTGTCAGTGCGAGAGAGCACATGAAAAGGATTTTGCCGTTGGCCGCTCTGGCCCTGGCCCTGGGCCTATGGATGGCGGGCTTTGGGGACGAATTCGACAAGCCGAACGGTATGCCTGAATCCCGCGTCTTCAACGAGAATTACGGCGCGGTCTACCCACGACCGGCCGTCACGACCGAGGATCATGCGGTGAGCTACTGGGTGCAGGACATTGTCGAGGATTACGCCAAGCCACGCGTCAAGGACGCACCGGCGAGCCTGGCGGCGACCGAGCTTCCCTTCGGGTGCCTGCTGCCCAGACCGTCGGACAAGGCCCAGGTCGTGTTCGTCGAGATTTACTCCGGCTATGACCACGCGCCACTCTACTTTGTCACCGAAAACGACGTCAAAACCGTCAGGCGCCATATCGAGACCAAGCAGAAGCGCCCGAATCTCGACCGGATGCTGAATGTCAACGCCGCGCAGCAAGTCGATGTATTCGTGACGGAGGTGGAGCAGCCGGTGTACCTCGTCCTGGCGGCTCACAACGAAACGATTTGGTCGCTCCAGATTGCCGAGGGCGCGCGGCTCGATGGCGTGTCGATCATTGGTTACGAACCCCAGGCACTGGCCCATGCGCCCGAGCATGCCCGCGTCGGCTTCGCCGTCGTCGTGGGGTCCCCGCAAGGCGATTGTGTAGAGACACCGCAGCAGCCCGTGAACGACACCTGGAGAGCCTTGCAGAAAACAAACGACAAAAGGGTCGGCGAGGGGTTTCGGACGATCATCGACGAAGCGAGCCAGAATCATGACCGGTTCCGCGGCTGGCTGCGCTGGCACGTCGGAGACCCTCATCGCACGATCGACGCCTATAGGACGGCCCATGTTCTGATCGGCCCGAAACCCGCCACGCGGCTCCGTTATCGGCCCCTTACGGGCACGCAGCTGACCTACACACCGAACGCCATCCCGGTTTGGGGGAGCAAAAACGACGTCGCTGATATCATTTACGGTTTCGCCGAGAACGGGCGCTGAAGCGGATTTGCCCGTCCTAAGAAAGGGGCGGAAAAGCTCAAGTCTTGTTTTAGATACTTTTGTTATTCCGTCAGCTGTCGTGTGAACAGTCCCTCGCGCCACCCAGCGCCCGGCCCCAGCTCGGCCCGCCAAGTTCACCATGTGATACCGCGGACCCGCGTATCCGCTCCGCTGGGGCCGTGGCTGGGTGAAAGTGGATAGGACAAAAAACGTTAAAACAAGACCTGACCCCTTTATAACTGACCCCTTTATGACAAGGCTTCGATCTCGGCGTCGTTCGGGCCGCGCTTGACCTCGATCATTGTGGTGTTGGCGCCGCAGCGGGTTTCATGGCGGCAGGCGCGGAAGCCCGCGGCCGCAGCCCTTGCGCCGGGCGTCATTATCGTTGACCCTTGCTTCGAGAGTGGCCGGTCATTGTCCACGTCTGCGGCGCGGGTGCTGTAATGGCCGTCGCGCGCGCGGCGCTCGTCGCGGCCCATAACAACGAAGCAGCAGGTGAGGACGCAATGAGCAAACCCCGGGTGATCGTGACGCGGCGCTGGCCGCAGGAAGTCGAGGCGCGGCTCGCCGAGCATTTCGACGTCGAGCTGAACCGCGAAGACCGCCCGCTCGATCGGGACGCCCTCAAGGCAGCCTTCGCCGCCGCCGACGCGGTGTTCCCGACGGTGACCGACGCGATCGATGCCGAGGTGCTCTCGGCCGAACCGCTGCGCGCGCGCCTGATCGGCAACTTCGGCGTCGGCTTCAACAACATCGACCTCGACGCCGCCAGGGCGCGCGGGCTGACGGTCACCAACACGCCCGAGGTGCTGACCGATGCGACCGCCGACCTGGCGATGGC
>CAMYMY010000467.1 GCA_947259625.1 uncultured Kiloniellales bacterium
GCTCTCGGCGCCGGCGATGCGCTTCTCGATCGTGTGACGGAAGGTGATGCCGAGCGCTTCGGCGATCGCCTGGGACTCGGCCATCATGGCTGCGGCCAGGTCGCGGGTGTCGCGGAACTGGCAGATCTCGGCCAGGGTCGCGTGGGTCAGCGCGCTGATCGGGTTGAACGACAGGTTGCCCCAGGCCTTGAGCCAGATCTCGGAGCGGATGTCGTCGAGGATGCGCGAGCGGAAGCCGGCCTTGACAAGGACGTCGTACAGCCGCTGCACGCGCGCGCTCTCGCTGCCGTCGAGCTCGCCGATCGGGAAGCGGTCGCCCTCGACGTGGTGGATCACGCCCGGCTCGGGCACGTCGGCCGCCGGGTAGACGACGCAGCCGATGATACGGTCGCCGTCGATGTTCTTGGACAGCAGGCCGGTTGGGTCCAGGCTCTCCAGGCGGTGGCCGTCGTGCGGGCCACCGTGCTTGTGAAAGTACCACCAGGGAATGCCGTTCTGCACCGTGACGATGACCGTCTCGGGCCCCAGGAGGGCCGGGATGTCGCGCGCGACCTGCTCCAGATAGTGGGCCTTCAAGGCCAGGATCACCAGGTCCTGGGGGCCGGCCTCGGCCAGCTTGTCGGTCGCCCTCACGTCGCGCGCGACCGCCTCGCTGCCGTCCTCCCAGATCAGCTTGAGGCCGTTCTTCTGGATCGCGGCGAGGTGCGCGCCCTGGTCGATCAGCGTGACCTCCTCGCCCGCCAGCGCGAACTTGGCGCCCATCAGGCCGCCGATCGCCCCGGCCCCGACAATGCAGATCTTCATGTCCGTCTCCCTGTTCCTCTGGCCGAGCCACCGCTACTCGAAGACGTTGGCGAGCGTGCCGATGCCCTCGATGGTGACCTCGACGGTATTGCTGGGCTCCTTCATGGAGCCGACGCCCAGCGAGGTGCCGCAGGCGATGACGTCGCCGGGCTCCAGCGTCAGGTCTTGGGAAATCCGGCTGACCAGCCGCGCCGGCGGACAGATCATGTCGCTCACCGGGTAATTCTGGCGCTCGTCGCCGTTCAGGACCGTGCGGATCGTCAAGACCGAAGGATCCAGCCCGGTCGCGATCGCCGGCCCGAACACGCCGAAGGTGTCGAAACTCTTGGCCCGCGTCCACTGGGCGAAGGTCGGGTCCTTGTTGAGCAGGTCGACCGCGGTCACGTCGTTGATGCAGGTGTAGCCGAAGATGTGGCCGCCGGCCGCGTCCTCCGGGACGCCGCGGCAGGTCCGGCCGATCACGATGCCGAGTTCGCCCTCGTAGACGACACGGCCGTCGTAGGATTTGGGCCGCCGGATGGTCTCGCCGGTCGCGAGAAACGAGCTGTTGGCCTTGAGGAAGTAGAGCGGATCCTCCGGCGGCGTAAGCTCGAGCTTCCACAGCGCCACCATCTTCGTGGGCACGCAGGGCGTCAGCACCTTGACGTCCTCCCACGCCAGGGTCTCGGACGTCGCCACGGGCTCGGCGAACATCTCGCCCTCGAAGACGGTTATGGTGCCGTCCTCCAGGGTCCCAAAGCCGGTCCGTCCCGCGTGTTCGAAGCGGATCCAATGCGTCATGGTGGTCTCCCTGTGCGACAGCCTCGGGGGCCGTCCTTCCCCTCTCGGCCGGATTCTGCGCCATGGCGCGCGCGCTTGCAAGCCTTGGGGGGGCGGAGTTGCAAGTCGGGGCTAGGCCGGGGCGCCCCGCCGGGTCATAATCCCGCCGCAAAAGTGGGGGAGAAGGGGGCCATGGGCGAGCGGTACTTCGACGACTTCGAGGTCGGCGAGCGGTTCACCAGCCGCGGGGTCACGCTGAGCGAGTCGCAGATCCTGGATTTCGCGCTTGCCTACGACCCGCAGCCGTTCCACCTCGACAAGGAGGCGGCGGCGGCTTCGCCCTACGCCGGCCTGATCGCCAGCGGCTTCCAGACGCTGGCCCTCGGCTTTCGCATGTTTTATCAGGAGAAGGTGGTCAACGCCTGTTCCCTGGGTTCGCCGGGCATGTCGGAGCTGCGCTGGCTGCTGCCGGTACGCCCGGGCGACACCCTGCACACCGAGGCCGAGATCACGGGCAAGCGTCCCTCGCGCTCCAAGCCGGACCGTGGCAGCGTCGACCTGGCCTTCCAGGTCAAGAACCAGCACGGCGAGGCGGTGATGAGCTTTCTCTCCACCATGATCCTCGCCCGCGGACCGGCCGATGACTGACGCGGGAGCAAAGATATGCGCGTGAGCGAGCGATGAGGCGGTGGATCGTCATCGGCGGCCTCGCGCTGCTGCTGGCCGTGGCCGCGGCGGTCTACTTCGGCGGCTTCCTCGCGCCGAGCGGCCACACGGACTATGCCCTGCAGAAGCAGCTGCACGACGCCTCGGGCAAGACGGGCATCATCTGGCATGCCATGCCGGTGGAACAGGCCTATCGGGAGATCCCGCACCAGCGCACGCTCTTCCGCGCGAAGCAGGCCAAGGCGTCGCGCGACGAGGCGGATTACCTGGGGGCGCTCTTCGCGCTCACCGACGCGGCCGTGTCCGAGCGGGTGGCCACGCAGGGCAAGCTCCGCAGGGGCGAGCCGGTCGAGCCCGGCACGTCCAACTACGACGCCATCCTCTCGGGCATCCTGGCGCTCGACACGCCCGGCCGCCTGTTGCCGGTCGAGGCCTTGGTTTACCAGGCGATCAGCGATCAGCGCCGCTACCTTGCATCTTGGCGGGCCTCGGGCAGGGGAGACTTCTTCGATCCGGATGACCCGCTGGTCGAGAGCGCGCACAAGAAGCTGGTCGGCGCCCACGACCGCCTGCTCGAGATCTTCGGCGACGAGGGCCTGCACAACCGCCAGGCCCTCCACGACCACCTCTCGGCGCTCGATTTCATCTGAGCCCAATTCCTCCGCTGTAGAGGGGAATTGGGGTCAGACTCGATTTAACTCCGCCTTCGTGACGAGCCTGAAAGAGCTGTGCGCGGTAAATCGAGTCTGACCCCAATTCTTCACGAGTCTGACCCCAATTCTTCAATTCTTCCTAGATGCAGCGCAGCAATTTCCAGGCCCTAAGTTGACGCACTGCAACATAATCCCTAGTATCGCGCCACGGCTGCCGGCGGCGTCCCGCTGCCGCGGTCGGGACAGCTCCACGGAGGACCGCGCTCGATGACCCAGCCCGCTCCGGACCAACCCGCCGTTCGCCCGCGCAACCCCTGTTTCTCCTCGGGGCCCTGCGCGAAGCGCCCAGGGTGGTCGCTGGGCGGGCTCGAGGGCGCCTGCCTCGGCCGGTCGCACCGCGCCAAGGAGGGCAAGGCCAAGCTGGCGGCGGCGATCGAGCGCTCGCGCGCCCTGCTCGGCCTGCCGGACGACACTCGCCTCGCCATCGTGCCGGCCTCGGACACCGGCGCGGTCGAGATGGCGCTGTGGTCGCTGCTGGGCGCGCGCGGCGTCGACATGCTGGCCTGGGAGAGCTTCGGCCAGGGCTGGGTGACCGACGTCGCCAAGCAGCTCGGGCTGGACGACCTGCGGGTGCTGGAAGCGGGCTACGGCGCCTTGCCCGACCTCGGCCAGGTCGATCCCGAGCGCGACATCGTCTTCACCTGGAACGGCACGACCTCGGGCGTGCGCGTGCCCGACGGCAACTGGATTTCGGACCAGCGCGGCGGCCTGACGATCTGCGACGCCACCTCGGCGGTCTTCGCCATGGACCTGCCCTGGGACAAGCTCGACGCGGTCACCTGGTCCTGGCAGAAGGTCCTGGGCGGCGAGGCGGCCCACGGCATGCTGGCGCTCTCGCCGCGCGCGGTCGACCGGCTTGAGAGCCACAAGCCGCCCTGGCCGCTGCCCAAGATCTTCCGCATGACCAAGGCGGGCAAGCTGAACGAGGGCCTGTTCCGCGGCGAGACCATCAACACGCCGTCCCTGCTCTGCGTCGAGGACCTTCTGGATGCCCTCGCCTGGGGCGCGGAGGCCGGCGGGCTCAAGGCGCTGATCGCCCGTTCGGAGGCCAACCTGGCGGCCGTCGCCGGATGGGTCGAGGCGAGCGACTGGGCCGGCTTCCTGGCCAAGGACCCGGCGACACGGTCCTGCACCAGCATCTGCCTCGAGATCGTCGACCCCTGGTTCCGATCCCTGGACCCGGCCGCCCAGGCCGCCGCGGCCAAGGCCGTGGCCGCGCGGGTCGCCGAGGCGGATGCCGGCTACGATCTGGGCTCCTACCGCGACGCCCCGCCGGGCCTGCGCATCTGGGGCGG
>CAMYMY010000468.1 GCA_947259625.1 uncultured Kiloniellales bacterium
CCGGCGGTTTACGACATGCTCTGCCGGGCCGATTCGATCGGCGTCTTCCAGGTCGAGAGCCGGGCCCAGATGACCATGCTGCCGCGCCTCAAGCCGCGCGAGTTTTACGACCTGGTGATCGAGGTGGCGATCGTGCGCCCCGGGCCGATCCAGGGCGACATGGTCCATCCCTACTTGCGCCGCCGCGCCGGCCGGGAACAGGTTTCTTTTCCCTCGGAGGCGCTGGCCCGCGTCCTGGGCAAGACGCTGGGCGTGCCGCTGTTCCAGGAGCAGGCCATGCAGATCGCCATCGTCGCCGCCGGCTTCACGCCGTCCGAGGCCGACGGCCTGCGCCGGGCCATGGCGACCTTCCGGCGAAACGGCACGATCCACCGCTTTCGCGACAAGTTCATCGAGGGCATGGTGGCGCGCGGCTACGAGCGCGACTTCGCCGAGCGCTGCTTCCGCCAGATCGAGGGCTTTGGCGACTACGGCTTTCCGGAGAGCCACGCCGCCAGCTTCGCCCTTCTCGTCTACGTTTCGGCCTGGCTCAAGTGCCACCATCCGGCGGTCTTCGCCGCCGCGCTCTTGAACAGCCAGCCCATGGGCTTCTACGCCCCGGCGCAGATCGTGCGCGACGCGCGCGAGCACGGCGTCGAGGTCCTGCCGCCCGACGTCAACGCCAGCGACTGGGACTGTACCCTCGAGCCGGGCGGGAGCGGCGGCTTGGCGCTGCGCCTGGGCCTGCGCCAGATCAAGGGCCTGGCCGAGGCCGACGGCCGGGGCGTGGCGGCGATGCGAAAAAATAGGGACAGTCCCCATTTTTCGACAAAAAGAAAAATGGGGACTGTCCCTATTTTTTTGGACCCGCTGGTGCTGTGGCGCAAGGCCGGGGTCAGGCCCGCGGCGCTCGAGGCGCTGGCCCGGGGCGACGCCTACCGCTCCATGGGCCTCGACCGGCGCGAGGCGCTCTGGGCGGTCAAGGGGCTGCCGGCCGACCCCCTGCCGCTCTTCGCCGCGGCGGGCGAGGAGGAGCGGGGCGCGGAGCCGGCGGCCGCCCTGCCGGAGATGGCGCTGGGCGAGCAGGTGGTCGACGACTACCGCAGCCTGCGCCTCTCGCTCAAGGCCCACCCTGTCTCCTTCCTGCGCGCCAGCCTGGCGCGCCAGGGCATCGTGCCGGCCGAGGCGCTCGCCCACCTGCCCGACGGCAAGCCCCTGAAGGTGGCCGGCCTGGTCCTGGTGCGCCAGCGCCCGGGCAGCGCCAGCGGCGTCATCTTCGCCACGCTCGAGGACGAGACCGGCGTGGCCAACATCGTGGTCTGGCCCGACGTCTTCGAGCGCCATCGGAGCGCCGTCTTGAAGGCCAGCCTGCTGGCCGTCGAGGGTCGCCTGCAGCGCGAGGGCCTGGTGATCCACGTGGTCGCCCGGCGCCTCATAGACCTGACCGCGCGCCTCGGCGAGCTGACCGAACCCGCGCACGACGCCGCGGCCCCGTCCTTCGAGCCCGCCCGGGCCCGCGCCGACGAGGTCAAGCGCCCCGGCACCGATCCCGTGCTGCCCGGCCGCGCGCCGAGCCAACTCGGCCGCCACCCGCGCAACGTCAACCCCCTGCCGAAGTCGCGGGACTTTCACTGACGCCCGTTTCCTGTCGGCCTGGCCCAGCACGGAGATCCCTTGAAGGATCCCCGGCGGGACGCGCCACGCCTTGATACGGGATTAAAACCGCCCGCCGCGGCGTTTACCTTGAACGTCTTCAACCCGGGCGCGCACGCGCGGAGGAACAGCACCGACAGAAAGGGACAACGCAGATGAAACGCCTTGCGATCGTTTTGACCATCGGCCTCGGACTCTCCGGCGGCCTCGCTTGGGCCGCCGGGCATCAGCCCGCGCCGGCGCCCAACGGCATCGAGCTGCCGAAAGGCTACAAGGATTGGCGTGTGATCGCCTCCAGTCACCGCACGGACAACAACACCCTGCGGGTCATCCTGGGCAACGACCGCGCGATCGAGGCGGCCAGGGCCGGCCGGACCAACCCTTGGCCCGACGGCGCGATCCTGGCCAAGCTGGTCTGGAAGGACCGCAACGACGAGAACTGGGACGCCGCCACGGTGCCCGGGCGTTTCGTCCACGCCGAGTTCATGTTCAAGGATGCGAAGAAGTACCGCGAAACCGGCGGCTGGGGCTTTGCCCGCTGGCTCGGCGCCGAACAGAAGCCCTACGGCGAGGACGCGGACTTCGTCCAGGAATGCTTCGGTTGCCATACCCCGGTGGAGTCGCGGGACTACGTCTTCACGACGCCCATCGAGCTTCCCTGACCGGCGCGGGAGTCCCTGGCATCTCGGCGCGCGGGCTGCTAGGCAGGCAGCAGCAATCAGAAGGAACCGCGCGAAATGCCTTCCAGCCAGGACTCCCCGCAACCCGGCGGCGGCGAGCCACACGCCGGCTATTTCACCGCGCCGCTCTCGGAAAGCGACCCTGAGCTGGCCGGCATGATCGGCCGGGAGCTGGCGCGCCAGCAAGGCCAGGTCGAGCTGATCGCCTCGGAGAACATCGTCAGCCGCGCAGTTTTGGAGGCCCAGGGCTCGGTGCTGACCAACAAGACGGTCGAGGGCTACCCCGGCAAGCGCTACCACGGCGGCGCGGACTTGGCCGACGAGATCGAGCGCCTGGCGACCGCGCGGGCGACCCGGCTGTTCGGCTGCCGTTTCGCCAACGTGCAGCCCCACTCGGGCAGCCAGGCCAACCAGGTCGTCGACCTGGCGCTGCTCCGGCCCGGCGACCCGGTCCTCGCCATGTCGCTGGCGGCCGGCGGGCACCTCAGCCACGGCGCGCCGCCCAACCAGTCGGGCAAGTGGTTCGACGTCGCCCACTACGGGGTCGGGCGCGAGGACGGCCGCATCGACATGGCCGAGGTCGCCGATCTGGCGGCGCGTCACAAGCCCAAGCTCATCATCGCCGGCGGCTCGGCCTATCCCCGGGTCATCGACTTCGCGGGCTTCCGCGA
>CAMYMY010000469.1 GCA_947259625.1 uncultured Kiloniellales bacterium
AGCAAGTCATCTGAGAAGAGTTCTTGGATCAGCATACGATCTTGAGTTCCAAGGACAGTATGTTTATTGTATGCCGACTTCCCCGTACAGAAACTCCACCAACCAAGCCTGCCCTAACGAAGCCCGCTCGGACGGCGAAGGGCGACGATGACGTTGTTTCTGCGGATCTTTCGGGTTCGTCGGTGGTTCACCCGGTCGCCCGGCTTCGCCTCGAAGGTACGATAGCGAGTGCTGTTGTCGCGCTCGTATTGCGCAGCGGAGCGGCCGGACGCGGGCGCGGCCGCGTCCGGCCATGGCTTCGGCTACCTCCGGCAGCGAAGGCCGATCCGGTCGATGAGATTGCCTGCGCGTCCGAGGATCCCGGCGACGGAAGCGTCGGCGGGACAGGTCAGGGTAAATGCGATCGAACCACCGAGATTCTGTCCGACGGTGGACGTAAGTGCCAGGGTCGTGCGATCGGAGAACAAGGTGCAGCGAACCTGGATCTGGTCGACAAGCCCGGCACCGCCGTTGCCGACGCGTCCGTTGACACCGCTCATGTATCTTCCGCCGGGACACGCCAAGGCAAAAGCCGAGCCGCCGTTGCCGCCAGCCGTGCCGGTCAGGACGACCGGGCCGAGGGACGGCGTGACGTTTCCGTCGACGCTGATCCCCGCCACGCCGGTCATGTCCTGGCAGCGGACCCTCAGCTGGTCGATATTGGCGCCGGCCCGCCCGCTCAGTCCGGTCGCAATGGATCCGGCCGGGCAGTCGCGCGTAAACGCGCTGCCTCCCGAACCACCGGACGGTCGAGGGCCGGCTCAAAAGAGATCGAACGCGCGGCCCGCCGAGAGCACCAGGTTGGCGACGGCGGCGAGGGCGAGGACTCCGAAGGTCAGCCTCATTCCGGCGACCCGGAAGCGGAAGTTCTCCGGCGTCCTCGATACGCCGAAGGCATGCAAGCCGCGGCCGGCCAGCAAGGCCAGCCCCAGGGCGTGGACCAGGACCGGCGCCAGGCCCTGGATCTCCGCAAGGGCCATCAGGAGGAGCGCGAAGGGCGCATATTCCGCGAAGTTGGCCTGGACCCGCATGCGCCTCAGGAGCTCGGGATCGCCCTCGTCGCCGATCGCAATGTGCCGGCGGCGCCGGGACAGAATGACGTTGCGGCTGAGGACGAGGAAGAGCCCCGCGAGGAGCGCCGCGTAGACTGCCGTTATGCCGACCATGCCCGTCCTAGGCCACCTGTCCGAGCTGCAGGATCTCGCCGCTCTCGATCATGTCCTCGCCGATCCGCTCGGTAAAGGCCCGGATCGCGTCTCCGGCCATGTGGTCCTCCCAGTGGGCCTTGGTCTCCCAGTCCTCGACGAAGACGAAGAGCCGCGGGTCCTCGGTCCCGCGATGCAGGTCGTACCGGCGGCAGCCGGGCTCCTTGCGCGTCCGCTTCACGAGGCGCTTCATCTCGGCCTCGAGCTCGTCCGCGACGCCCGGCGCGGCGACGATCCGGGCGACGATCTTCAACGGTTCAGCCATGGGAAACCCTCTCCAGCGACAGGGGACACCGCGTCCAGGACGGTCGACGCCGTCATCCATTCTACGATATTCGCGGGCCGGTGGATCTCCGGCGACGCGGCGCGCCCCTGGACACCGCGTGGCCCCGGGCGGTTCGGCCCGTCGGCCTTGCAAGCCGGCGCGCTCCGTGGCCAAGTTGGCGACATGCTGATCGACGACTTCGCCGATGCGGACCTCGTCTCGACGCTGGGCACCCGGTGGCGCGGCGTCAGCGACCGGGTCATGGGCGGCGTCTCCGAGGCCGCCGTCGCCCGCGACATGGTCGATGGCCGGCCGTGCCTGCGCCTGACCGGCGATGTCCGGCTCGAGAACAACGGCGGCTTCATCCAGGCGGCCCTCGACCTGGCGCCGCCGGGCCGGGCGCTCGATGCGTCGGACTTTACCGGGCTCAGCCTCGTCGCGCGCGGCAACGGCGAGACCTACTCGCTCCACCTCCGCACGCCCGAGAACCGCCGTCCCTGGCAATCCTACCGGGCGCAGTTCGTCGCGGGGCCGGCGTGGGAGACGATCGACCTGCCCTTCGCGGGCTTCGCGCCCTATCGGCTCGACGCGCCCCTGGACACGGGGCGACTCCGGCGCCTCGGCCTGGTCGCCATCGGACGCGCGTTCCACGCCGACCTCGCGGTCACCCGGCTCGGCCTCTATCGCCAGGCCTAAGTACCTACTAGGCGACGGCTGCGGCCGCGCCAGGGCATCGGGCCCGCTCCCGATTACGCCATGTCCCATAGTCAGAGCCCGCAGCGCCTGATATCGTTCGAGGGCCTGCGCCGGTTGAAATCGGCTGCGGCGTAGGGGTATTCTTCATGACCGGACCTACGAGACCCGATGGCGAGGAATGAGACCCCGTGCGTCTCGGCGGAATTCGTGATCGGCCGATCAGAGTTGTCATGAACGCGAAAAACACCATTCAGAACATGGCCCTGTTTTGCGATTTCGAGAACGTCGCCCTTGGCGTTCGCGACGCCAAGTACGCGGCTTTCGATATTCGAAAAGTGCTGGAGCGGCTTTTGCTCAAGGGCAACATCGTGGTCAAGAAGGCCTACTGCGATTGGGCGCGCTACAAGGAATTCAAGGGCCCCATGCACGAGGCGGCCTTCGAGCTGATTGAAATTCCGCACGTCCGCATGTCGGGCAAGAACTCCGCCGATATTCGCATGGTCGTGGACGCCTTGGATCTCTGTTACACCAAGGCGCACGTCGATACCTTCGTGATCATCAGCGGCGATTCCGATTTTTCGGCCTTGGTCAGCAAACTCCGCGAGAACAACAAGATGGTTATCGGTGTCGGTGTGAAGAATTCGACCTCCGACCTGCTGACGTCCAACTGTGATGAATTCATCTATTACGACGACTTGATGCTCGAATCCGAAAATCAGGGCAAGGTCAAACGTCACCGGCCGGCTGACAGACCCAAGGAAAGACGACTAGAGGGGCTCAATCTCGTCCTGGAAACGATCGAGGACCTGTCCAAGGAGCGGGGCGAGGAAGAAAAGGTCTGGGGCTCCATGGTCAAGCAAGCGCTGAAACGTCGCAAACCCGGGTTCAACGAATCCTATCACGGTTACCGAACGTTCAAGCAACTTCTGGAAGACGCGCAAACGCGCGGGATGTTGGATCTGGAGCACGACAAGAAATCCGGCAGTTACATTATCAAGAGCCTGTCACACGACGCCTAGACCGGAATACCGGGGACAGGGAATCGGAATATCCGAATATCGGGGACAGTATACTTTTTAGGTACCGCGCGCGGACATAGGAAGCCTAAAAAGTATACTGTCCCCGATATTCGACGCCTTTGGTATCACGCGCCGACGCGGTTCTGCTATGATCCGGCGATGGCGACGAATCGATTCCCGGGCCCATGACCGCCTTTCCCCCTGCCCTTCTCCAAGGCTACCGCGCGTTCAGACAGGGCAAGTTCGCCCAGGAAAGCGAGCGCTACCGGACGCTCGCCGAGCAGGGCCAGAAACCGGAGGTGCTGGTCATCGCCTGCTGCGACTCCCGCGCCGCGCCGGAAACCATCTTCGATGCCCGGCCCGGCGAGATCTTCGTCGTCCGCAACGTCGCGAATCTCGTGCCGCCGCACAGCCCCGACGGCCAGTTCCACTCGACCTCCGCGGCGCTGGAATTCGCGGTCCAAAGCCTTCGGGTGAAGCACTTCGTGGTCTTGGGCCATGGCCGCTGCGGCGGCGTCGAGGCGGCGCTGGGGTCCTCCGCCGAGCCGATGTCGCCGGGCGACTTCATCGGCAAGTGGATGGAGCTGCTCGCGCCGGCGGCCGAGGCGATCGGCGAGAACCAGTGGATGACGAGCGCCGAGCGGCAGACCGCCCTCGAGCGCATTTCCATCCGCTACTCGATCGACAATCTGCGGACCTTCCCTGGCATCTCGATCCTCGAGAAGAAAGGCCGTTTGAGCCTCCACGGCGCCTGGTTCGATATTTCGAACGGCGAACTCTGGGTCATGGATCCCGAGACCGGCGACTTCCTCCGCACGTCGCCGGAGCCGGATTGACCGAGCCGAAATTCGGGCAAATTCGGGGACAGGCAAATTCGGGGACAGTATGCTTTTAAGCCTCCTACGTCCGTCTACGCGGTATCTAATAAGTATACTGTCCCCGAATTTACCTTCCTCTGTGCGCGTGCGCGGTACCTAAAAAGTATACTGAGCCACTTGCAAAATTATTCTGAGGGCCTGGAGACGCAAGATTGATTCGCCAAGCAGACCGCTGGCGCAATGATGATTCGCACTCGAGTCCC
>CAMYMY010000470.1 GCA_947259625.1 uncultured Kiloniellales bacterium
GGAGTTATTCTATACATTGAACACTATGGCAAAAAAGGAGTTGAAAGATACGCCCGCCGAGACACGAATTCGAGAAATACGCAGCCAGTTGACGCGGATCAAACTCGCACAATCAAGTGATATGCATACGAGTTACGTCGACATAAGCAAACCAACCGACACGCACGGGAAGTTTCGGTACGGAATTACAGGTTTGGTGCCGGTCAAAGGAAAGCCAGTTGGTCGACCAGCAAAACCAGAAGAGATAGAAGTGCGTAGATGGACTGCGAAACACTACAGGAGCATACTGGCGACCGAGGGCAAGAAAGCGGTAGCCAACGAAATCGTGATGGCGTATAGGGCGCATGCGTCGCCGCTCTTCCCGATGTTTGCGGAGTGGCGCGAAGGCGAAAGAGACTTTTCCGCGACGGCAAAAAATAAGAAAGAGCTGGTTATCCGTAACGACGGGAAGACAGAGTGATCCATCACGGGGAGACCACATCGATAAGGGCCTCCTGAAGCAGGGAACAGATGGTTCAAAGATTTTCGATTACGCTACCTCCGATCCACAAGAACTGCTCATAAGCAGAAATCTCTAGCCTCATGATTCGGCTTCGGCGGAACAGGCCACCTGCCACGCACCTGAACCTACGCCGCACGTAGGAGTCAAGCCGGGCGGAGGCCAAAGCCGCCCCCGGCTCTTGCTCGTAAAGCCGGATCGCACGCGCGACGAACCGCTCGACTGACTTCACGGCCACGGAGACTGCCGCCGGGCCGAATCGGTAGCCGAGGAAATCGAACCCTCTTTCGATACGTCCCATGAATATCTTTACCTGGGATCACGACCACTTCGGCTGTTGGCTATGAATGCCCTAACTGGGGTGTCGCTGGGCACTACAGCAATACCCTCGACTCCGGAAGTTCAGGTTCAGAACGTCCGCTTTCGCCGGATTTCGTCGGCTATGCCACCGACTCCGGATGCGATCCGATCGCCGCGCTGACGTGACAAAATGACTCGTCTCAGACATTGCCGCAAAACGTCTCTGCCTGGACTGAACCAAACTTCACCTGAATGGCGAGCGAGAATAGCTCTGGCGATGTCTTCTACCTTGGCCGGCTCCGTAGTCACCCAGACCAAGGCCTGTAATCCTCTAAAGCCATCAGTTACCGGCAAAGGCGATCATGCGGCCGCAGACCAGGGCGCCGATCCAACAGGTCATAGAAACGATGGCGTGTGTCACAAGGCGGGCATCGCCTGCAGACGCGAGCAAAAATCCATGAGCGCGGTGGAGTGCGACGGCCGATAGCGTTCCGACCGCGACGAAGATGAGCTTCGCCTGCAGGAAGCCGATGCCCGCATACTCCCGCGCCCTAACCGAGAACAGAAAGAATCCGGCAATAACGGCGAGCGTGAGGCCCGTTGCCGCGACCGGCGAAAGGACGCGCACGAGCGACTCTCGCGAGATTCCGGACCAAAGGCCAAGGAAGCGTAGTTGGAGCGGGACGATCGCTCCGATCAGTAACGCGATCCCGAGGATATGTGTCGCATTCGTGACGGCATAGCCCCAACGTGAGACGCGCAGTGTCTGCGCGATCCCCATATTCTCGATGGCAACGAGAAACGTATCCACGGATCAGTCACGATTGGGATAGAGAATGTATTCCCGCTCGTCGAGAAAGAGCCGTTCAACCTTCATGCGCCTCTCCGAGATATCCGCCGAAGGTTCACCGATCGCGCGGATTTCAACGCCTTCCGCAAGGTCGCCGTCTTTCAGGCCGGCGCGCTCGTTGCGCCAGGGCTGACCGACCTCGAGAGTCCAGACTTCGCCTTCGACATCGACTTTGACAAGTCCGTGCGGATTGCCGAGCCGAACCGAGGTGATGATGCCAGTAAGATCAATATTGCCGCCGGTCGTCCAGGACCATCCGTGATGGGCCGACGTCATGCTGGTCTGAAAGAGAAGACCGAGTGCGAGAAGTGACGGAAGAAGAAATCTCATCATAGCTTGCCTCCGGTGCCCCGCGGGTCATTTCGTCGGTGTCCTCATTGAGAGGTAGCAATATCGGCCGTAGGTTCAATGCAGAAATTGCGGTCGCGGGCCTCGGGAGATTGCGGAAAGGTGAGTCAGGCGATACGGCCGAAGCAATGTGGTGTACCAGGGGATACGCATCAGGGATATGAAACCGGACACCTCGAAGGGCCTGCGATCGCGTTGGCGAGACTGGAGCTTATCAGGGTGATCTTGCAAGGTCTTCGGCCAGCCGTCTCCAGTCTTCCGGTCCCAGCATTGCCACCAGTTCGAAACCTATCTGGTTCTCCGGCATTGGAACGAAGACGCCGCTGCCGCCTTCGTCGGGATATGCCGTCGTAGCCGCACGCATCAGATTGCCGTGCCCGACGATGATCACATTGGTGCCGGAAGGGGGCGGACGGGACAAGATGCGCTGAGCGCGGGTGACCGCAGCGTCGCGGCCCCCCACGAACTCGGCGGCGCGCATGTTCATGATGTCACGTGTCGTTTCCACCGGCCCGAGAGCAAACAAACGAGCGGTTTCGGCCGCGCGGCAATACTCGCTGGACAGAACCTTGCTGACCGGGATCTCCAACGCTCGGATGGCGCTTCCGATGTGCCGTGCGCTGACGCGCCCAGCCTCCGATAGTTGGCGCATCCTGCTCGGATCGCAGGTCTTCCAGTCACCGTCCTTCTCGACCCGGTCGCCACGGCTCCAGTCTGTGGCCGCATGGCGAAAGTAGATGTTGAAGCCCCCATTGCGCAGGGCCTGAACCAAGGTTTCGCGGGACGCCTCGTCCGCCGATGCAAGACCGCCAACGCCGAGCATAATCGCCAAATGAACGAACAGACCCGCGAGACAACCAAGCCCTCTGCGGAAAATCTGATTCTTGTCAACGAGAGGTGGCATTGATGCCCGCTTCGTTAGAGATCAATCGGCCCCTTGCGAGCAGGTATCGGCCGCCGAGTGCCGTCAAGGCACCCTTCAAATGGCGGCTTGAGGGAACACGCATCCAATGGTCCGAAACTGGCTATGAACACCCTTTCCGAGCTGACGACAGCCACGGCCGGAAGACCCCCGACTCCGGAAGTTCGAACGCGTCCGCCCCCTTGCGTTGGGTCCTTCCACTTCAGCCTCGCCATTCACAATACATTGGCTGGCCTGCAAGGGCCATGTGGCTAAGGCGGCAAGCACCGCGTTAGCATCAGCAAAAAGTCGCGGTTGAGTTCCGGGGACGAGTTCCGGGGACAGTGTGCCGATTAGGAGACCCTTTGGAGCAAGCGTTCCAACCCCTGCCAGGCGTCGCTTTTCCGGCAGCTTAGGCGGTGCCGCCGGCTCGACGGGCCGCGCGAACACGCTTTCGCCGCAGCCGCGCGAGCGCCCGCCGCTGCCGTCGGTTGAGAGGCGGCGCCGGGGCGTCCGGCCGTTCCGGCACGCCGGCGCTGAGCGGCCGGGGTGTAGCGGGTCCGGGCGGGCCGTCCGCAAAATCGCGCTCGAGTTGGCTCGCGAAATCCCCGTCGAAATCGTCCGCAAAATCGCCGTTCAGATCTCCGTCGGGCTCTCCTTCCAGCCCGCCGCTCGGCGCGGCCTGCGGCGCCGCGCGGTCGGCGCGGGCTAGCTCCGCGAGGGTCTGCTCGAAGCCGGCGATCATGGCGCGGGTGTCCGCGGCGCGGGCCTTGATGCGTTCGGCGGCCTCGCGCGCGGCCAGCTTCGCCGCCGCCTCGCGCTCGCGCCGGCGCTCGGCCTTGAGGCGGCAGAGGGCGTGGATCTGGCTGGTCGTCAGCGCCATGAGCTGGCGGGCGAGGCGCTGGCTGGTCGCGCGCGCGTGGGGCGGCAGGTCGCGGCGGTTGGCCTCGGCCTGCCGTTCCATGGCCGCGGCGTGGGCCGAGACGAACTGGGCCGCCTGGATCCGTTCCGCGATGCCCGGGCCGGCGGGGTCCAGCACCTCGCCGGCCAGGCCCGAGACCGCGGCCCGCGCGCCCGCCCGCTCGCGGGCCTCGTGGTCGACGCTCAGCCCCTCCGGCAGCGACAGCGCGCGGAACAGCAGCCCGTCCAGCCAGTCGGCGGTCCGCGCCCCCTCGTCGGCCAGCACGTCCGCCGGATCGATCCGGTCGCCCATGGCCTTTCTCCCGCTCCAATTCCGATACTAGGATATATAGCCTATTTCTGCGCCATTGTCAAGAACAAAGCAGAACTGCGTCGGCTTGCGGGGAACCAACAAGGTTGAACCGCAGAGACGCAGAGACCGCAGAGGAACAACCTGGTCTCACCACGAAGGCACCAAGACACGAAGTATCCCCTCTTGTCATCACCGGGCGTGACCCGGTGATCCAGGGCGGTGTCTGCCCTGGCATTTTCCTGGATTGCCGGGTCGAGCCCGGCAATGACTAAGACTACACGGCAAGGGCGGCTCGTTTGCGCGCCTGCCTGCGCGAAGCCCTGCCTGCGCGGAGCCGAGGCTCCGCTTCGGCGAAGGCAGGCAGAGCGCGCGAAAAAACGGTCCTGGTGCCTTGGTGGTAAGGCTCGGTTGGTTCTCTGTGCCCTCTGCGTCTCCCGCCTTCGCGAAGCCCGCTACGGCGGGCGAAGGGAGGCTGTGGTGACTCTTCTTTGTTTTCAATGACTTACGCCACGGCCTCCTGCCCGCCTCTGCCCTATAACCCATTGAAATAGCACGAGTTTTTGCCGTGCATGGGGTCGAATGCTCCACTGCGCCCGCCCCTCCTGTTTGCGGCCCCGCCGGTTGAAATATCCGGGGCCGATCGCAAGCTATGCCTTGGCGTCTTCGGGCGCACTGCGCTAGAACCTTGCGCCCGGTGCGGCGACGCGTCAGAGGAAGGAAACGATGGCCTCCTATCAGTACATCTACGTGATGAAGGATCTCGGCAAGACCTACCCGGGCGGCCGGCAGGTGCTCAAGGACATCTGGCTGTCGTTCCTGCCGGGCGCCAAGATCGGCGTGCTCGGCCTGAACGGCGCCGGCAAGTCGACCCTGCTGCGCATCATGGCCGGGCTCGAGACAGAGTTCGCCGGCGAGGCCTGGGCCGCCGAGGGCGCGCGGGTCGGCTTTCTGCCGCAGGAGCCCCAGCTCGACCCCGCCAAGGACGTGACCGGCAACGTCATCGAGGGTCTGGCCGAGACCAAGGCGCTTCTCGAGCGCTTCGAGGCCGTGAGCGCGAAGTTCGCCGAGGTCGATCCCGACGAGATGGACGCACTGATCGCCGAGCAGGCGGAGCTGCAGGAGCAGATCGACGCCGCCGACGCCTGGGACCTCGACCGCCGGGTCGAGATCGCCATGGACGCCCTGCGCTGCCCGCCCGGCGACACGCCGGTCGACACGCTGTCCGGTGGCGAGCGCCGGCGCGTCGCGCTGTGCCGCCTGCTGCTGCAGAAGCCGGACCTCTTGCTGCTCGACGAGCCGACCAACCACCTGGACGCCGAGTCGGTCGCCTGGCTGGAGCGCCACCTGGAGGACTATCCGGGCACGGTGGTCTGCGTCACCCACGACCGCTACTTCCTCGACAACGTGGCCGGTT